>NZ_LGTE01000026.1 GCF_001263415.1 Thermincola ferriacetica | reverse complement strand
TGCCGGAAACAGCGATTTCAAGCCCTCACTGTCGTTAACACTGTCTACCCGCCCTCCACCAAGTCGCAACTTATTGTTTTACCTCCACAGCGGCCTCTTTCTCACCCTTACCTAGGGAAGGGTAGGCGGCCCGGCTTTTAAGAAATGCTATATGAGCCATCGAGTTCGGGAACGCTGCCTGATCGGCAAGATTTTGCAGCACCAAGCTCCCCGGTAGCGGAGACACCCTCCTACCCTGCCGCCATTCTCCAGCACAAAGCTCCGGGGAAGCCGGGTCACCCCACCCACCCTTCCAACATGCCGCTTCACCCACCCCTCCAATAGACCGGCTTGGAAATATTGGAGCGGAGGGATCATTTAACCTCCCCTTAATTATGATAATGCAGCTTTGTCATCAATCTGAAGCGTATGTAAAATACGCTTTTTATCTTTGCTCGGCGGCCATTTTCTGCAGGCATTCATCGCAAATACCATAAAACTCCATCCGATGGTAATTAACCTGGTACCCCGTCGTATCCTGCACCAGTTTATCCAAGCCCTGGTAAACAGGCATATCAACATCTACTAATTTATTGCAGTTTTCGCATACAAAATGATAATGATTGTTAGCTTTGCCATCGTATCTGCTATATGTAGAGCCATAATTAAGTTCCAAAATCTCACCAAGTTCTTTTAATACGTTTAAGTTGCGGTAAACGGTGCCCAAACTGATATCCGGAATTACTTTTTTGGCCTGTTCGTATACCCAGTCTGCCGATGGATGACAATCTGTATTGCGTAGTATTTCTAAGATAATTCTTTTCTGTTTGGTCATTCTGGTGGTTTTGGCCCTCAATGTGCAATTCACCCTTCTTTCGTAGCAAAAAATACAAAAAATGAAAATATCACTATGCATTAAGTATATCCCTTTTTTCTTTAACTGTCAACATTTGTAAACTTACTTTCTTTGCAGTTTTCAGACTTTTCTTTTAATTTTTATAAAAAAGGAGGCAATTGCTTTACTTAATGAGCGCCCTGTGGCGGTGAAGTGTCCTGGTATAGTATAATGTTTCTGAAAGAAGGAAAATCCCCACCCACTATATAACATTTGAAGAACCTAGCAGGAAACTTCAAGAATGTTACACCTTTGAGGAGCGTGATTCTGCTTTTAACTGGACCAAAACTGATGACCTGAATTTAGCCGCCATTACCAGTGCGATTATTGGAAATAAAGGTATCGAGTCAAAGCTTCCCAGTGGTGTCTGTGACAAACTTCAAACAGCTACCAGGGCACGCCGGTCTGAGGTAAATAAGCGGTCTATTCTGCAAATCGAAATTCGCCAACTTATGGATATGATATGGCCCGGATTTCTAGGTTTCCTGAATCTGTACCGGGAACAGTTATTTCAATCCTTCACTGTCGTTAGCAATGTTAACAGTTTTTGCCAAATTAAAAGATCTGTCTTCAAAGAAAAACTTCATAAAATCTTAGGTAGTTTTCTACCATGTCATCTATATGAAACTTGCTGACGGCATGCCTGCGGCTTTCCAGGGCCATTTGTAAATACCTCTCTTCGTCACTTAAGAGTTTCACAGCCCTTTCAGCCATTGCCGCAACATTACCTACTTCTTCAAGGATTCCCGTCTCGCCGTCTCTGACCACCTCCGGTAGTCCCCCTACTTTAGTTCCGACTACAGGTACCTGGCATGCCATTGCTTCCAGCGCAACAAGGCCAAAACTTTCTTTTTCCGAGGGAAGCAAACATAAATCCGAGATAGAAAGCAGCTCCACAACCCTTTCCTGTTTACCCAAAAAAAATACCCTGTCTAAAAGGCCGATTTTTCCTACGTATTCATGAATATAAGAACCGTCCGGACCGTCGCCGATCAACAGCAGCTTGGACGGAATCTTACTGTTAACCAGGGCGAAAAGATCTACCACATCTTTCAGACGTTTTACCGGTCGGAAGTTGGAGATATGAATCAGAAGTTTATCTTCGCCGTCGGTAAATCTTTTCTTTAACTGAGGGCACGGCAGCCTCCGGTATTCTTCGGGGTCCACAAAATTGTAGATTACTTCAATCTGCCTGTTCAGTTTAAACCGGCACAGGGTTTCATCCCGTAGGCTTCTGGAAACGGCGGTGACCCCATCGCTGCACTGGATGGCAAAACGGGTAATATCATAAAATTGTTTCTCCAACCCCACAATGGTTATGTCAGTCCCATGCAAGGTAGTTATGACCGGTAATTCCAACTCTCCTTTGAGCATCTGTTTGGCCAGGTAAGCGCTTACTGCGTGAGGTATGGCATAATGAACATGAAGCAGGTCAAGGCCTGCCCATTTAGCTACTTCATATATCTTGCTCGCCAAAGCCATCGAATACGGAGGAAACTTGAACAACGGGTAATCAACAATGTCTACTTCATGAAAAATTATGTTTTCATGAAACAGGTCCAGTTTAAAAGGACGTTCGTAACTGATAAAGTGCACCTCGTGGCCTCTGAAGGCCAATTGTTTTCCTAACTCTGTAGCCACCACTCCACTGCCGCCGTATGAAGGGTAACAGATCATACCGATTCTCATTTGGTTTCCCTCCAGGCGGCAATCGGGTCATTCAAAGGCACCGGCACCTTAGTGGTAAAGGCCTCTCCGTATTCAACCCCTATTTGCGCCCCGTACTGCCGATTGCGGCTTTCTACAAAACTCAACGGGTCTTTTGCTCCCAACAGCCCCCTCTGCCCAAACTGGGAATCATGGGCCAGCAAAGCTTCCCACTTGGTGGCAAAATATTCGCTGATGTCCACTATAAACGAAACGGTCCCGGGCCTATTCAGGTAGTAATGCAGAATAACCTGGGGCCTGAAGGGCGGAATTTCCGGCATATATTTCACTAAACCGGCTTTGAACACCGCCTCTTCAATCAAGTGGGCCGCCTTGACATGGTCGGGGTGTCTGTCTTCCCAGTAAGGAGCCAGAACCACCGTCGGCTTATATTTTCTGAGCAGAGGTACTACCAGGTCTATATTTTCCCTGCATACCGAAACTTCTCCGTCGGGTATGCCCAGGGTTTTCCGCCAAACTGCCCCCAGTATGCCGGCCGCTTTGTACCCCTCCTGCTCTCTGATTTCCACAGTTCCCCTGGTGGACAGTTCACCACGAGTCAGGTCGACAATGCCCACTTTATATCCTTGGGCCGTTTGTTTGGCTATAAGCCCGCCCGCTCCTATTTCCACATCATCAGGATGAGCGCCGAAAGCAATCATGTCCAATTTTTCAGAATCCATACCACATACCCCTTTTCCTGAGTTTATTTCAATATCCTACTGGTCATAATCCGCTCCAGATGAGCCAGCGTATTGCACTCGTACATCAGGCACCTGGCGCAAAAAGCCTGCACAGATGGCGTATCGTCCCAACTCTTTTTCGGCAGGGTATTCAGCCAGATGATTTCCCTTACTTTCTTTCTCAGTTTGGTCATTTCCTCAGCCGCTCTGGCATAGTTCAGCGTTTTGGTATCGCTTAATATTATCAAAAAGGTATCGGGCCGTAGCAGGGCGCCATATTTGTTTTCGATTACCTGCAGGGCTTTATATAAATCGGTCCCTTTGCCCCACTCCTTGCTTCTATTAACAATATCGGTCATGGTTTGGTCAAAGGGATGTCCTGCCCTGAAGTAAGGCGTAATCCGTTCCACCCCTTCAGAAAAAACAAAACTTTCGATGTCTTCCACCGTACTGGACAAACCGTAAATAAATTGCAGGATAAAACCCGCATATTTAGCCATTGAACCCGATACATCGGCTATCAATAAAAATCGTGGTTTCCGGGGTTTTCGCGTTTTAAAATCCAGTTTGAAAAGAGTTCCCCCATACCGCATATTGTGGCGAATTGACCGGCGCAGGTCCAGGCGGCTCCGCTTTTTGCTCTGTCTATACCGCCGGGATATCCTGGTCGCCAGTTTTTGGGAAAGTTTCTTTATCAGTACCCCCACCTGCGGCAGGTCCCTGTCCGCCAGTTTCTGCATGTCCTCATAAAGCAAATCCTCTTCCTGAATAGTCTGTTTTACTACCTCATCCAGCAGACTGTCCATTTCTGGGTCACCTGCATAATTTACCTCAAAGGGCGGGTATGCTTCTTCCTGCCGCAGCCTGTGTTTCCAATAGTTTAAAGAACTTCTCACCACATTGGTAATCAGTTGTTCCGGGCTGTTTATACGATTCCCCTGGAACTGGCTCTGTAAATAATCCCGAATTTTCTGTTTTTTATCTTCAGGCAACCGGGCATAAACCTGTTTTTCCTCGTCAGTGAGCTTCAGTTGCAACTGGCCGGAAGATTCACCGTCTTGTCCCCGTTGTTCCCACTCAAAGGACAAATCTTTTTCCGCTGCCTGCATTTCCACAGCTTTCTTTTCCTGGCCCTCAACATACTGAGCCACTCTTTTTTCCATATTTTCAGGGTTTGTAAAATAGGCATCGAATGCGCGCTTGACCTGCTTGCGGCTGGTTTCATCCTTGGCCAGAGTTCCCTGAAACACGGCCAACACCTGTTCCCGGTCAATAATGTCCACCATTTGCAGTCCTCGCACGGCATCAATGACCTCGGCGGAACTTATGCGCAGGCCAAGGCGCCGAAGAGCATCAACAAACCTGACAATGCTGTTTTCGATATAGCGCTGGCGCCCGGTAGAATTTTCTTGGGCCGGGTGGGACATAACTAATCCCTCCTGTGCTTGTGCCGGCACGAACAGTCCGGCGACCGCATAGCTGATAAAAGTCCGGCCGCTCCTAACTCCTGCCGGTAAATGTCCAGGTCCTCCTTATTTTTCAGCAACACATTTATCGTCGATTCCACCAGGGCCGGATCTAACCTATCGGCGTCCATGTATACCAAGGCTTTGGCCCAGTCCAGGGTTTCCGATATGGACGGTTTTTTCTTTAGTTCAATACCTGTGCGCAGGTAATTGACTGCCTGGGCAACTTCCCGGGAAAGCTGTTCACCGACCCCGGGCACCCTGGCCCTGATAATGCGCAGTTCTTTTTCTATCGATGGGTAATCCACGTAAAGGTAAACGCAACGGCGTTTTAAACCGTCGGACAAATCCCGTTCCGCATTACTGGTCAATACCACTATGGGAATTTGTTTAGCTTTTATTGTACCCAGTTCAGGTATAGAAATCTGAAAATCGGACAATATCTCGAATAAAAAGGCTTCAAATTCCTCGTCGGTCTTGTCAATTTCATCAATTAAAAGTACGGGTTTATTTTCGGTCCGGATAGCCTTTAGGAGGGGACGTTCCAGTAAATATGTTTCCGAAAAAAGGTCTTCTTCCGTGATGTCCCCGCCTTCTTCCGCTTTGCCCAGTTGAATGCGGATTAACTGGCGCTGGTAGTTCCATTCATATAAGGCCTTGTTTTCATCCAACCCCTCATAGCATTGCAGCCTTATAAGTTCCGCCTGAAAAATCCTACTGAGGGCCTTGGCAATTTCTGTTTTCCCCACCCCCGGCGGACCTTCCACCAATAAAGGTTTCTCCAGCTTTAAAGCGAGAAACACCGTAACAACCGTATCCTGTTCCAAGATATAGGCTTGTTCTTCAAAGGCCTTTTTCAGTTCTTCCACCGTAAAATCCTTCATAATACACAACTCCCGTTTTTTCTTGCATTATACCAAAGGGCTGGATGCAAAAAAATGACGCATATCACATCCAACTGCGCAGTTTCTTTTCGTCCAGAATGGTTATTACCTGCCTGTCCAGCCGAATAATATTGCTTTTATTGAAATCACTCAGGACTCTCGTTACAGTTTCTCTGGTGGTTCCGATCAAATTGGCCAATTCCTGCCTGCTCAGAGAAAGGTCAATTTTTATTCCCTCTGCGCAGGTTAAGCCGTGTTCTTTAGCCAGCATCAGCAGCATGCTGGCCACACGTCCATAGGTATCCCGCAGAGCGATATCCCTGATCTGAATCTGCGCCTGGCGTAAACGATAGGTCATAACTCTTAGCAGGCTGAGCGCGATATCGGGGTTTTCCCGCACCAGTCGTTCAAAATCATCGTTTCGGATAAGCCCTATCTGACTGTCTTCGAGCACCTGGGCTGTCGCCGGGTAGTTGCCTTTGTCAATAAAAACCACCTCGGCAAACACATCGCCTTCTTTTAAGATGTGCAAAATCTGTTCCCGACCGTCTTCTGCCAGCTTGTATACCTTAACTTTGCCGGAGATGATAAAGAACAGGGCCTCGCCCGGCTCCCCTTCCATAAAAATGATCATGTTTTTCTTATAATTCCTTATTACAACAATATCTTCTATCTGCTGTAGTTCATTTTCCTCCAGACCGGCAAAAATAGGAGTGTTCCCGATAATTTCCCGGACAGTCAGCAAAGCTATCCCTCCTTCAAAAACTCTTTTACTATAAGGTCGGCCAATTCTTTAACATCATCCGGCCCGTAACAGGGCACGCCGGTAAATTCCCTGTCGGAAGCCACGACGGCCACCAATTCCTCCCGGGACGTAATAAGGGCATCATGCACCGAACCGCGAAACACTTCGATTTTGGGCATCTTTTCTTTTTTAAATCCCTCAACTAAAATTATATCAGCATCGGTAATCTCCTGCAGCGCCTTTTGCAGGCCTATTTTTTGCTCACTTTTTGAAATTTTTACCATTTGATATGGAGAAACCAGCATAACTGTTGCCGCCCCAGCCCGGGCGTGCCGCCATGTATCCTTGCCCGGCCGGTCAAATTCCATATCCCGGTGATGGTGCTTAATGGCTGCCACCCGGTAACCCCTGACGGTCAATTCCCGGATAAGTTTTTCCATTAATGTAGTCTTGCCCGTATTGGAGAACCCTACAATCCCTACAAAAGGAATCACTGGTCAACCCCCCAGGACCCGGTATTCATTGGCATAAAGGTTAAAGCGCCCGCCCCTGGCAAAACCGATGAGGGTTACCCCCAGTTGTCTCGCCAGTTTTACCGCCAATTCGGTCGGCGCTGACCTGGAAACCAGGATAGGCGCTCCCAATTTAGCCACTTTGAGAAGAATTTCCGAAGAAAGCCTACCCGTTGTGAAAAGAATTTTATCATCCACAGATATATTGTCCATGTAACACCTGCCCACAATCTTATCCAGGGCATTATGGCGTCCTATATCTTCCCGGTATAAAATCATCCTGTCCACGGAACAGAGTGCTGCCAGGTGCACACCTCCCGTATCCTTGAACAGGCGGGAAACCTGCTGGGTCCGGGTCATCAATTCAATAATCTTTTCAGCCGCAACTGTGATCTGACCCGTCACCGGCCGGCATTTGGCGTCCATAACATTATAAAAAGTGGTACCCTTACCGCAGCCCGTTGTGATATATCGTTTCAAAAAAGTCTGCTCAGCAATAATACTGACCTTATCGGCTGTTACCCAGGCCATTCCCCGCTCACAGTCAACCCTTACCCTGATTTCTCCGGCATCCCCTTTTATCAGCCCTTCAGAGACAAGGAACCCCACAGCCAGTTCGTCCTGGTTTACCGGTGAGCATAAAAGGGTCACAATTTCCTGGTCGTTCAGAAAAACAGTCAGAGGACTTTCTGCTGCCAGCGGGTCATCTATTAGCTCTACGATCCCGGCTTTCCAGCGGTAAGCCTGAAGGTATTTCTTATCCTGCCGAGCACTTCTTCGCTGAGCATTATCCTCCTGAATTTTGTCTTCCGGAGTATTATTTTCCTGATTGTCTTCCAGAGAATTATTTTCCTGGGAATTATCTTCCTGAGTATTTTCTTCATGAATGTTGTCTTCCCCAATATTGTCTTCTCCACAGATTTCTGTTGCCATTTTTCTGGCTTCTTCCAGTTCCGCGGGGGTATTTACGTTGTAAAAAAACTTTTCCGGCGCAATTCCGTTATTCAGTTCACTGTAATCTATTTCTCTTACCCGAACCTGGCTGTAAAAGGACGTAATTTTATATATCCCCGCCTGCAACTGCTGCTCAATGGGTTTTAGACAGCTTTTAGCATAAATAGCAAACAGAGGTTGGTATTTCCCCTCTATAACCGGAACGGTAACATCCCAACCGCGGCTTTGGCGAAACAGCCGCTGTGCCGTTTTTCTGGCTACGAAAGGCATATCACAGGCCACTATTAAACTTCTGTCCAGGGATGCATGGGTCAACCCGGCATGGATACCACTCAAGGGCCCTTTGCCAGGATAAATATCGGTGACTATGCGAATATTTTGCAAACCTTTATAAGCATGGGGAGCGTTAGTTACAATAATGATTTCTTTAAATACCGTCCCCAGTTCGCCAATGATTTTTTCTATAATGGGGACATCCCGGACCCTTAAAAAGGCCTTGTTCTGTCCCATGCGGGTGTTTTGACCGCCGGATAATATGACCAGGCTACCGTCTTCCATGTAGTCACCCCAAAATAATAATTAAGAAACTTTCTTAAATTATACTTGAAAAACTTATTCTTGTCGAATATCTTCCCTCTCAACCAACAGCCGGCATACTTTATCCCCTTCCGCCAGCAATTTTTCAAAAGTAAGCTTGAAAGGAAAAGAGGCTATCCGCCCATGGTCGCCACACCTAGCCATTTTGCAAAGGGCAGCAACTTCTTTATCAGAAGCCCCTTGCTTTTTCCAGGCTTCCACCAGCGGACAATACGAAAATTCAATAACTGCCCGGTTATCACTTTCCTCAACCAGCTTTTGTTCAAATACCATGCTGCCCACCGGCGTTATCAGGCTTCTGGCCCAATCGCCTGGGTTATCGGCAGGCGGCATCTGTTCTCCTTTTTGCCGTCCAAATTTAAATATTGCTTCCGAAACAGCAGGAACCTCCGTAATTTCTTTACCGCCCTGTAATTCCTTCAGGATAAGGTAGAGCCAAACAGCCCTGTCTTCTATGGCTGCCCGCACCGCGTCCCTTAGTTCTTCTCCGGTTACTTTGTCCTCCATATTGACCTCCTCATTGTCCATTCAGGCAATTATTAAAAGAGATAAATATTACCGATTTTTTTTATAACACTGGACAACAAATATGTGATATATTGTTGAAAAAAGCAATTTTACAAAGGAAAGGAATGCCCGTGTTATGCGGAAATTTTCCCACCTGTTAATATTGCTTGTCCTAATCTTTGCCTTTATTACTTTTCTGGCCGGCAGAGCAGAGGCCCCAGCGCTGAAATTAACAGATAACCAAAGGCCTATCCCTGTCCTGATGTATCACAAAGTCAATCCTTACAGGTCAAGCGGCGGCAAGGGCTTACGGGTTGACCCCAACGAATTTAGCTGGCAGATGCGATACCTAAAACAGCGCGGTTTCACGACTATCTCCAGCACAGATCTCATAAACTACCTACGCCACAAAAAAACCCTGCCAAAAAGGCCAATTTTGATTACTTTTGACGACGGTTATGAAGACAACTATCTTTTTGCTTACCCGATTATGAAGCGTTACGGCTTTAAGGGTGTTATTTTCCTCGTGGCCGATGATATCGGCCGCTACAACGTATGGGATGTGAAAATAGGCAAACAGCCTTATAACAAACTGCTTAACTGGAATCAGATAATGGAGATGAAACGGTATGGTTTTGAATTTGGTTCCCATACCTTAAGTCATCCCCATCTGGCCAGAATAAACAGAACTGTTGCCGCTTATGAAATCGCTGAAAGCAAAAGAGCACTGGAAAAACGGCTGGGCGTCCCCGTTACCAGTTTTGCCTATCCTTACGGCAATTTGGACGACGATGTGGCGCAAATGGTTAAAAAGGCAGGTTATTCCTGTGCCTTTACCACTGCTATCGGTCCCGTTATTAAAACTTCCGACCCTTATAGGTTAAACCGTTTCCGCATTACCGGTTATACCAACAGAACCGGTTTCATAACCGCCGTGGAAGGAGAACCCTATTAACCGTTCGGTTTACGGGCAACATAAAAGACCCTTCTGGTCGAAGGGTTTGGCGGGTCAAAAGTGAATCCGTGGTATTCTGCCAGCAGTTCAAAACCCGTTCGTCCCAAAGCCGCTATTATTTCATCTCTTGAATAATATTTCTCTTGGTGAACTTCGTAGAACTTCTCGTAAAGAGCCCCTTTCTTAATGAAACCCGTTAACCTTATTTCCCATAAGTCTTCCGCAGGGTTGTAGTCGGTCTCCCAAATAAGAGACATATCCTCTTCATCGAGGAAGGTGGTATCGTTGCTCGCCCCTTTGGCCAGTTTGGCAACAGCGTTCATGTCAAAAATGAATAATCCGCCAGGCCGGAGAGCGGAGTAGACTCCGTGGAAAACTTTTACCATGTCGGTATATGCCGTTATGTAATTTAACCCGTCGTGGTAACAGGTCACCAGATCCACCTTTTCCGGCAATCGTAGTTCACGCATATCCTGTTGTAGGAATTCAACGGTCAGGTTTTCCGCCGCGGCTTTTTCCCTGGCTTTATCCAGCATGGCCCCGGAAAGGTCCAAACCGTATACTTTTATACTGTGTCTAGCAAAAGGCAGAGTTGTATTGCCCGTACCACAGGCCAGATCCAGGACGCCGGTCAGCTTTACATTGAACCTGCCAGCGATTTCCCGAATATAGTTAAACCAATCGTCATAATCAACGCCCTGCACCAAATAATCGTAAATGTCGGCAAGCTTAACATACTGGTCCATCAATAATCGTCTCCAGGTTTGTTTTACTCGTCACCAAAACTGATCCCTACCGATTTGGCCGCAAATACTTTGTCACCGTCAGGCGGTACCTTACGCAACTGCTTTACGGCGTCGGCGATTGGAACAGTTTCTATACGGGTATTTCTCAGACAGACCATATGGCCGAATTTACCTTCCATCAAGGCTTTAACAGCACAAGCCCCATACCGGGTGCTGAGAATTCGGTCAAAAGGTGTAGGGCTACCTCCTCTCTGCAGGTGGCCAAGCACCGTAACCCTGGTTTCCATACCCGAACACTTTTCGATTTCTTCAGCAATACTATTGCCTATACCGCCAAGGCGGATGGGGTCGGCGCTGTCGGGAATTACCTTAGCTACCACCATCTCCCCGCCCTTTTTCCTGGCACCTTCGGCCACAACTATGATGCTGAATTTCTTTCCGTTGTCCTTTCGTTCCCTGATTTTCCTGCAAACTGCCTCAATTGTAAAGGGGATTTCCGGAATCAGAATAACGTCGGCCCCGCCGGCTATCCCCGCTTCCAGGGCTATCCAGCCGGCATAGCGGCCCATAACTTCCAGGATCATCACCCGGTGATGGGACTCAGCCGTAGTATGCAGCTTGTCGATAGCATCTGTAGCCGTATGCAGGGCCGTATCAAAACCGAAGGTTATATCCGTGGCCGAAAGGTCGTTATCTATAGTCTTGGGGATACCAATAACCGGAAATCCTTTATCCCAAAATTCCTTCCCAATACTGAGGCTGCCGTCTCCACCTATAATAATCAGAGCATCGATCTCCAATTTTTTGAGATTGGCAATAATTTCATCAGATTTGTCAACGTAAACCGTTTCCCCATTCTTCTTCACAGGATAGCGAAAAGGATTATCCCTGTTGGTAGTGCCGAGAATAGTTCCACCCCTGGGTAAAATGCCAGATACACTCTTGACATCCAGTTTTGTATACTGGTTATGAATCAGTCCGCCAAAGCCGTCCATAATGCCATACACTTCTAAACCATACTGATTAATAGCCGTTTTTACCACCGCCCGAATGACGGCATTCAAACCGGGACAGTCTCCGCCGCCCGTTAACACGCCTATCCTTTTTATTACCGCAGTACTCATTATAATGAGCCTCCTTTCGCAATAATTAAAATTTTGTTTTCGACACTCTGACAGGAAATCCTCTCCAGCCGCCACTTTTTCCGCAAAACACAAGGATTTTAATCGAATAACGTCGAAAAGTTATTATAAGTCTGAGCAAAGAAGGTGATTGCAATGCTGGTTAAAGACCTGATGGCCCAACCCGTTGTGCTTATAACGGAAAAGGCCACCGTAGGGGAAGCCCTGGAACTTATCAGACAGCATGATGTTCGCCACCTGCCGGTAGTTGACAGAAAACAACATTTAGTGGGCGTAACTTCTGAATCGGACCTCCTGAAAATCTTCCCCAGGAATAAGCACGACGAACGGAAAACTTTTGAAACAAACCTTCTTCTGAGGACACCTATCACGCAAGTTATGGTTCCCAATCCTTATCATATTAATCCGCACATTACCATAGAGGAAGCGGCCCTGCTTATGAAGAACCATAAAATAGGCTGCCTGCCGGTGATTGAACATTCCAAAGTGATAGGACTGATTTCACGCACTGACGTCATCGAAGCCTTTATCAATTCCCTGGGGCTTGGCAAATCCGGTGTGCGGGTTACTATCCCCTACCGGAAGAAAATAGGTTTCTTATCGGATTTGGTGCGACTGGCAGATAAATTTGGGGTGTTAATCGACCATATGGTTACCTTTGAAACGGAGATTGTCTTGAAGATTCGCCGGGAAAAAGCGGAACAGTTTCTGAAAGAATTAAAGTCCCACGGCTATACAGTTACCGATATTACATGTATAGAAAACTCCGTTTCTCTACCCTGTGCCTAAAAAGGTATTTTAAGTGCCTGACGGAAAACCCTGCTGGCGCCAGGCCTCATATAATACTATAGCTACTGAGTTGGATAAGTTCAGAGACCTGACATTGTTTATCATGGGAATGCGGATACAGAACTCCGCATTTTCTTCCAGCAGCTCCTTCGGCAAACCGGCTGTTTCTTTGCCGAAAACCAGGAAATCATCGGCGGAATATGGAACGTCGGTATAGAATTTCTTGCCCTTGGTGGTCACATAATAGAACCTGCTGGCAGGATATTTCGCCTTTAGTTCCTGAAAATTTTCGTAATACCGGATATCCAGCAGGTGCCAGTAATCCAGGCCGGCTCTTTTTAAATGCTTGTCATCTACCGAAAAACCCAAAGGTTTTACTAAATGCAAAACAGAACCTGTGACAGCACAGGTTCTGGCTATGTTGCCGGTATTGGCGGGAATTTCAGGTTCTACTAAGACTATGTTCATGCTTGTCCTCCTGTTTCTGATAATAGTCCCTTTTATTTAATAGTCCCTTTTATTTTTCCGAACTGCACTACATTCTTATTCACCCGTACAATTTTGTTCACCCCTAGCACGCAGTCTTTGCTGCCGACAACAGATTCAGGATTTGATGTCTTGGTCGACCTTTTCCCTTTTATGTGTCTTCTGCTGCTGTTTTAACAAATATTTAAACAGCATCGAGTATAAGTATATTGAACCGCCTACAATTAATAGAAATGCGACCAGGTCCAGGAAGCGAATAGGAACGGAGCTGAATACAAAGAGCGCAGGACCTTTAATGTTTTTGGGCAGCAACACCAAAGAAAGAGAAAATAAGTGAAATATAAACACCAAAATAAACCGTTCCCGCATGGTCAAAGACTCCTTTTTTAGAAAAGATACTCCAGGCGAAAACAGTATTTATATACTACATAGAAACTGTAAATATTTTTGCATTTTTTGCCTTTAGTAAAATTTATTTCGATGCAACAATGTTATTTCCTGTCAGACCTGGGCCCTTTTCTAAAAAAGTAATTTATTGTTCAGGTAAATCATTTTTATGAAACTTAGTCTTGCTATAATTCAGTTTCACCTGGCTGAACCTGCGGGAAAATATTTTTCCAGCCACTTTAAAGTGGTATCAAAAACATATCGGAAATTCCTGGTAAAACGGTGGTCCGCTCCGGCGATTATCGCCAACTCTTTGGGATACCGCGCATTTTCAAAGAGCTTGATGCCCTGTTCCATAGGCACGGTGCAGTCTTCACTGCCGTGAATGATCAGAACAGGCCGCGGCGCAACAGACTGCACATTTTTTAACACGTTGTATCTTTTCAGATCTATGAAAAAACCTGCTTTCAATTCATAGCTGTCTGTTTCGGTTTCAATATGGTAGACCTTATCTTCGTCGACACCTAAAGGACCGTAATAAGTATCTAAAGGCTCGATAAATAGTTTTTCCAAATCGTGAGGCGAGCCCCAGGTACAAACCCCGGCAATTCGTTTATCTAAAGCAGCGCGGCAGATAGCCGTGGTTCCGCCAAAACTCCTGCCCAAAGCTATGAAGGGGCCCTTCGATTCTCTACTGAGGTAATCTATCGCTGAAGCAAGGTCATCCATATATCCTGTTAACGTGATATTGGCAAAATCCCCTTCACTGTCCCCTGTTCCGGCAAAGTCAAACCTCAATACCCGGTAGCCCCTGGCAACAGCCTCTTCGGAAAAGACGGCTGCCTTGCCACTGCCCTCTTTGGAGCCACGAAACCCATGACAAATAACAATCGTAGGCCCTCCCAGCCAATCGTCTGGTTGGTGCAGTACCCCGGCTAAGCGCTGTCCTCTGCTGTTTAAAAAGCTGACATTTCTCATACAGGCCCTCCCTGTGCGTAATAAATGACCCGGTTAGGGTCATTTGTTAAAAGCTTTACCTATAATTTTAATATTCCATAAAATATCTTTTAAGCTGTCCATCATGGTCAGGTAAATAATTGATGACTTCGGCAAACAAATGCCGCGAATTAAACGCTCTTCGTGCTCGGTAGCATAGTCCATGACCACCCTATTATAAAGATCGGCCCGGCTAATCAGGTGCCCGGCAATAACTTTATTCCCGGTCACTGCCAAATCACCGGCATTCTTCAGGCAGTCCAGCACCACGTCAAAAACATCTTTTAATTCGGTAACGGCCTTATCACTAAATAGGACTCCGTCTTTGATCTTGCTATTAACACTCTCGCCAATTTTCACTGCGGAGTACTTGATCTGCTCCACGGATTTGAGAAACTGCAGAACGGTGGTCCTGTCAACCTCTTCCCCTGTCCCCTCCGCCGGAGAAAGAACGTCAGCCGTAAGCTGATTAATCAAGCCGTCAGCCTTTGATCCATATTCTTCAGCAGAAACCAGCACACCCTTTTTATGCTGCAAGAAGCCTTCGAAAATTTTCATAAGCATGGACCGGACATAAAACGTTAATTCACCCAGGTGTTTCAGCATTTCCATTTTCCTGCAGTCTGAGTTTACACCAGTCATAAGACCTACCTCCCTGCCGTAATATTTCTTATATTATAGCAGAAAAATGGCCTTAGACCTGCCTGTTTTGCCGTAAAACGGAAAATTTCAGTCGTCAATGGGTGGTGGAAAAACTGAACGGTAGTTATAGTATTCGGCAAAAATAACGTTTATCCTCTTTACTGCCGCCAAAGGGTCCGAAACCATGGACTCATTGACACCTACCGCTTTTTCTGGTACATTAAGTTAAGTAGGTTCTCGGAAATGACCACGGGAGTACGGCGAAATGTTGGACCGATTTTCTAACCAAGGAGGGCAAAATGGGAGAGAATATTGCACAAAAAATCATCAAAGCGCATTTGGTTTCAGGCCAAATGGAACCTGGCAAAGAAATTGCCATTAAAATTGATCAGACATTAACCCAGGATGCTACCGGTACCATGGCTTACCTGCAGTTTGAAGCCATGGGGGTGCCAAGGGTAAAAACCAGGCTATCAGTCAGCTACGTTGACCATAACACCCTGCAGACCGGCTTTGAAAACGCCGACGACCACAGATTTCTGCAGACCGTGGCAGCAAAACACGGGATCTATTTTTCCAGACCCGGCAACGGAATATGTCACCAGGTTCACCTGGAGCGTTTTGGCGTGCCCGGGCAAACTCTGCTCGGTTCCGACAGTCACACCCCTACCGGTGGCGGTATAGGTATGCTGGCAATCGGAGCCGGTGGGCTGGATGTGGCTGTTGCTATGGGCGGCGGTCCTTTTTACCTGAACATGCCCAAAGTTCTGAATATAAAGCTTACCGGTCATTTGCAACCTTGGGTTTCCGCCAAAGACATCATCCTGGAAATCCTGCGCATCCTCTCTGTTAAGGGCGGCGTGGGCAAAGTCATTGAATACGGCGGCCCGGGAGTGGCCACCCTGTCTGTTCCGGAAAGGGCCACCATCACCAACATGGGAGCTGAATTAGGGGCCACCACCTCTATCTTCCCCAGTGACGAGGTAACCAGGCTGTTCCTGAAGGCCCAGGGCCGCGAACAGGATTGGCAGGAAATAAAAGCAGACGAAGACGCCGTTTACGACGAATATCTGGAGATAAACTTAAGCGAATTGGAACCAATGGTGGCACAGCCGCACAGCCCTGACCGGGTAGCCAAGGTAAAAGAAGTGGGGCCCATCGCGGTGAACCAGGTTGCCATCGGTAGCTGCACAAACTCTTCTTTTACGGACATGATGAAGGTAGCAGGCATCCTCAAAGGCAAAAAAGTCCATCCCGATGTAAGCCTGGTTATATCACCCGGTTCCAAACAGGTTTTTGAAATGTTGGCGAGAAACGGCGCCCTGGCGGACATTATTTCTGCCGGAGCCAGAATTCTGGAATCGGCATGCGGCCCGTGCATCGGTATGGGACAATCCCCCTGTTCCGGCGGCATATCTTTAAGGACCTTTAACCGGAACTTTGAAGGTCGCAGCGGTACCGCTGACGCCCAAATATACCTGGTCAGCCCGGAAGTGGCTGCCGCCTCGGCCATCAAAGGCGTTTTAACAGACCCCAGGGATCTGGGCGCACCCATCGAAATTGCTCAGCCGGAAAAGTTTTTAATTGACGACAGCATGGTTCTCCCTCCGGCCGAAGACCCCAGTACCGTGGAAGTGGTGCGCGGTCCCAATATCAAGCCGCTGCCTATAAACAGGGAGCTTCCTGAGAAGGTAGAATGTTCCGTACTATTGAAAGTGGGAGATAACATTACCACCGACCACATCATGCCCGCCGGGGCCAAGATACTGCCTCTCAGGTCAAATATACCGGCTATTTCCCAGTACGTTTTTTCCGCTATTGATCCCACCTTTGCAGAGCGGGCTTTGGCTGCCGGAGGCGGGTTTATCGTGGGCGGCCACAATTACGGCCAGGGCTCCAGCCGGGAACACGCCGCGCTGGCTCCTATGTACCTGGGCGTAAAAGCCGTACTGGCCAAGTCTTTTGCCCGGATTCACAGGGCTAACCTGATAAACTTCGGCATCGTGCCGTTAACCTTTATAAATGAAGCCGATTACGACGCTATCGGCCAGGGAGACAAGCTTGCCATTGATTTTTCCAAAATGGCGGAAGCAGGTAAAGTCACAGTAACCAACTTGGCCAACGGTAAACAAATTACGATGGAACATGGCCTCTCGCCAAGGCAGGTGGATATCATCAAGGCCGGCGGCCTGTTGAATTATACAAAGAAACAGAACAGTTAACACCGTCAATAAAGGCCCAAATCGCTGCCTGACGCAGTGACTTGGGCCTTCTGCTTACTATAGAACTTCAATATTAAAATCCACCACTTCCACATTGGCATTCTCTTCAATGTAATCCACAGCCTTCTGTAGAGTCTGCCGCGCCAGGTCTGCGCTGGCGCTGACGGTAGATATGCCCAGTACGGCATGCTGCCAGAAGTCCTGGGCAGCTACTTCGGCTACAGAAACGTTAAATCTGTTTTTCAGTTTGTCTATAATACCTTTGAGCTCCTGCCGTTTATCCTTTAACGAACGGGCCCAGGGAATGTGAATGTCCACGCTGCATATCCCTACAAACAACGAAGATACCCCCACCGGCAAGTTAATGATTGCCTTCATGTTATTTTCTGTTGCGCAGGTCGTTGTTGGTTTTCGTACCGACTCGGACCACGGTGGCCAGGGGTTTATAGTAATCTTCAGAGACCAATTCCTTTTTCCCTTCCGGCTCCGTCACCCGAAATACCTTAACCCGATACCCTTTCTGGCCGCTGACCAGTACCGTTGTTTCGCCTTTGGGCAGGGTGCCGTCTTTCTTCACTGTAACCTTCGGTTCAATTATCTCGTAGATATCGGAAACCAGGCGATATTTTTTATTACCCTGCTTCTTGCCTATTAACCTGACAAGCAATTCACTGTCAGAAACAGAAACAGCTATCAGCACAGGAAAGGCGGTGTTATTTTTGAATTTCAAATCAAGCTGGCCGTCAGCCACAGCAGCATCCTGTCCAATGGGGACATAATCGGGCGGTAGGCTATGGGGATGTCTTTCCACTATCTGCAGGCCGGCCATTAATACAGCTCGGTATAAAGTGGTCGATACCTGGCAGACTCCCCCGCCGATACCATCGGTCAAATTGCTGTTACTGATTACTTTGGCATTTCTATAGCCCCTTTGAACGGTTCTCTGGCCCACAGTATAGTTAAATGAAAAGGTTTCACCCGGTTTAACTAAAGAATTGTTTATACTTTCCGCTGCCAGGATAATGTTGGCTCGCCGGTTTTTATCAGCGGCATCAAAACCGGTAACGGCTACGGCCAGGTCGTCCCTAACGTCTTTTAACTGCCCCGCACTAACCTCGGCAGCCACTTGCCGCACAGTTAACCGGCAAGACTCTTTCCTTTGTATAACAGCATTTTTAATAGCTTGCAGGGAAGCCTCTTCATCCAATCGGTACCCTTTTTGTTCGGGGGTCACCTGTAATTTGTTATCCAGCAGGATAACTCCGGCATTTTTGGGGGACCGGTTAATCTCAGCGGACAATTCCTGCAAACTTTTTCTCATTTTCTCTTCGTCAAACCGGAATGCTAAGGGCAGTTCAACCTCATTCATGCGAATCCTGAAAGAATCGAACATTTTTAAGAAATGGTTATTTCCCCGGCCTGTATTATAAGCTTCCTCCACAGTCTTTTTATAGTCGGCATAAATACCGAGTTGGCTATATGACAACGTCCATTGTTTGCTGCGGAAAGTCAATGTAATGGCAGAGTTACGAAGACCCGGTTCCAAGGCCCGGGTCAGTTTTTCTTCGGCTGCCGGTTTATCCAGCCCGCCCAAATCAATATTCTCCACCAAAACCCCTTCATAAATCAATTCATTATGTGCCGGAGCCAAGAAAAAAACGGCCCCAAAAACACTAACCGCCACTTGAATGGCGATTAATGATAATATTCCTGTAAAAACCTTTTTTCTGGAAGGCATAGACACTCGCTCCCGGCAAAATTTGGTTCTAACTTCTCGTATTCATGGAAAGTTCGGTAAATTTGCCGGCTCTTTTTACTTTTTCCAGTAATTCTTCCGTAATAATGTCGCCTTCCTCAGCCAGAACTTCTCCTTTCTCAGTTTCTATTTTCTTACTGACCTTTCTGCCTAACAGGAATTGACGCTGTCGTTCCTCAAAAAGCCTGGTAGCCTCGGAATTATCTTCATCCTGTTGCTCTTCTGTTTCCTGAGCGCTCCCTGCAGGAACTTGTGCATCCGGTTCAGCCAAACCGCTGAAAGTCTTTTTATCTGTAAGCAACTTGTCAACATCTTCAACAACTACTAAAACATCCTTGCCAAAGGTTACTACCCCGTCCGCCGGGACAATTTTCGGTTCGTTGCTCTTGGGAGCCGTAAACTCACAGGCCACGATTTTGCCCTCGTTTTCTTCGTCTACATAAAATTCGCTGACCGTTCCTATCAGTTTGCCCTTCTTGGTTAAAACTTTAGTCCCGATTACCTTTACATTTTTCTCCAACAGGTCGCTCAAATCAGGCAAATCATCCAGAGTAGTAATAGCTGTAGCGCTCTCAATAGTTACGGCGTATTCACCAACTCCTATGATAAATTTGGATGGCAATACCCGTACTCCCAGGTAACGGGTACCGTCGTCCACAACCAGGCACTCAACGGCCCCTTCCTCGGGATTGATGATCAGGTCGTTAACTTTACCCACTTCCTTACCGTCATTAAGGCTTATTATGGCCAGGCCTAAAAGTTCTCCACTTCTTTTCATAACCTACTCTCCTCACCAAGCAAATGTATTTTAAAAGGTTTCCGCTTTCCATTGGCCTAATCTCTCTTCCACGGTTACCTTAATTAAATTCGGCACCATTGATATAGGCAGGTTCGGAGTATTAGCCTTCTGCAGCATCTCCATAAGAAGCTCTAAATGTTTAATTTCACAGAGAATATCCCTCTTCATATCCTGCTTGATGTTTGTCCCAACGGTATTTAAAAAAGCCTGCAAGGCTTCTCTGGCCTTCTTGTACTGTCCCAATTCCTTGAACATGGCGCACATATCCGTAATTATTAAAAATCTCAGGCTTAGCGAAGGGTTTAACTCCAAGGCCGATTCAAAATACTTAACGGCCAGGTCCAGCTTGCCCTGCATTTTTGCATCAAAGCCTTTGGATATATAGTCGTTAAGCAGGTCGCCCGTATCAACTTGAACCGCATCCTTTGTTTTATCTTCACTCATATCCGGTTCCCCTTGTAATTGGTTTTCAGTTTCCGTATGGACGGCAAACTCCAAAACCTGTGCAAAAGCTTCTCCCGTTCCGGAATCCTCCGGAAAAAAGGTTTCCTCCTGTTCCGGAATGCTCATAGCTTGTTCTGCGATATTTTCCTGATCTGTTACAGAAAACAGGTCTGTTTCTTCTAATTCTGTTTCCTCTACTTCTTGGTACGTATTACTTTCGTTATGTGCTTCATTGTATCTTTCCGGCACTTCTGCAATTGAGATAATGCCCGGTTCTTCAGGTTCTTCATGCGATGCAGTGCCTGAAATTTCTTCGGATGTGTTAATCTCTCCGGCTCCGTCCTGTTCCGTTTCCTTTGTTACGTCATACTGCATCTTTGCTCCGGCATCATCGCCGGTTTCTTCTGCCTGTTTTGTATCTTCTGCCTCTTCTTCATCTTCCGCTACTACGTCTTCTACACCATCCGCCTCAATTTTTTTATCTTCAGGCGGTAATTCCTGTGTAGCAGCAACCTCTTCCATCCCATCCGTCAGATGCGTGGCTGCCGAGGTATTCAGAGCAGCTATTGTTATTAAGTAAGCACAAACAAAAATAACCCCTATTAACATCAGCACTACCAAAACCCAATTCATCAAACCTAACATTATTGGAAAAAGAGTACTGATTAACAGGGACACCCCAGCTATGTACCAAAAAACCCTGGTATTCAACCCTTTTTTCTGCCCTACCAAATAAAATACACCAAATAAAGCCGCGTTTGTGATTAATACCCATACAATGTATTTGGCCATAACTGACCCCCTTCAGGGACGCACTAAGCGTATAAAGTATTATTCGACAGGTGGTACATAATTCCTTCATAAAATTAATATTTTCGAAAATTTCCACATAATATCCAGTTTAAACCAACTATACAAAAATATCACCTGCATCGGGACCTGATTCAATATTACTGGGTTTTGCACGCATTTCGTCATACCAAACAAATTTATAAAAACCAAAATATACATTAAAGATGTAATTGGCTATTATATTCAACAGTATCAATAATCCACTGTTCGGCCGCACATTTGTTATCATGCTTAAAATTCCGTAAGCTAACACCTGAATAACCACCAGGGCAATCAGATACAGTATGTTTTTGAAACCCAGTTTAGCACTTTCCTTCAGGCTCCAGAAGAAGTCAAGCTCTCCCACTATCAGGGAGGGCAGCCAAAAATAGGTCACCAAATTATACAACAGTGTAATAACCAGCATGATTAGCCCAAAAGCAATGAAACCCATGACAAAAGAAGGTACTATACTGTCCGGGTTTTGTAACAGGACATTCAGGTTCTTGATAATGCTGAATTTCAGGTACAAAATAACCGGCACACCAAAAATGGCAGCGCCCACCAGCATAACAGCAAAGACACGGAACCAGTATTTTAAGCCGTTTCTGAAATATTCGGCTACACTGAGGGGTAACCCCTCAACAGCATCCCTGAAAACCCCGTTTATCGCCCCGGTAAAATAAGCCTGCACAGCCATAAGCAAAAGGATAAAGATAACAAGAACTACAGCCCCTGCCGCCCCCGGACTGAAAAGATATTGAATTAATAGGCGGGCGGCTTCATCATTAGAGACTTGCATCATGTTGTTCACCAGCGGTCCGAAAAACACCAGTCCTATGATAACGGCAACAGGCACAACAATAAAAAATCCGGCTATAGACCCCAATAGGGGATAAAGAAACATCTGCCATTTTTCCGTCAGCAATTTGAAAGTACGACCGAAAGCATCGCCAAAATGGTTTGCCATCAAAAGTCTCCTTTACTTTTAATTTACCTAAAAGCTATTTCGCCTTTTCCCGATAATTTTCCTGTCTGACAGGCAAATTTTCTGTCATATCACCTAACCGGCCTTTTCCCTCCCCTTTAAGGCCGCAGCCCATACCGGCTAAGCTCCGGAGTAGCCGGGACACCCCACCCATTCTTCACCCACCCACCACAAAGGGCACAGAGACACCACAGAGGAAAAAGTAAAGGCAAAATTTCAAAGCAATTAATTATAACTCAAACCAGAGAACCTATAAACTTTACTTTTACCATTAATTCTCCGTGTCCTCTGTGTACTCCGTGGTTGTAATAAATTTCTATTCGATTTCCTGGTGGTAAAGGGGTTATGCAGTCTGAATTAGATTGGTTGTCCTGGCCAGGGCCTTATCATAAAGTTCCAGGTACTCAGCCGCCGACCGGTTCCAGGAGAAATCCTGTTCCATACCTGTGCGGGCCAGTTTTTCCCATTTATCGGGTTCGTCGTAAAAGAGTTTGATGGCCCTTTGCAATGTATGATAAAGCATTTGGGCCGAATAGGGTTCAAAACTAAAACCGTTTCCCATGCCGGTGAAAGGATCGTAATCAACAATGGTATCGGCCAAACCGCCTGTAGCCCTGACTATCGGCACAGCTCCGTAGCGCAGCGCTATCAATTGACCAAGCCCGCACGGTTCAAGTTTTGAAGGCATCAAGAACATATCTGCACCGGCATATATCCTTTGCGCCAAAATACTGTTAAACCCAATATGCACCGCCATCTTGTTGGGGTACTTATTTTTATAACCGGTGAACAGCCGCTCGTAATACGGTTCTCCGGTACCTAATATAACCAACTGCACCCGTTCTTTCATGAGTTCATCCAATATTTCCGCAAGCAGATCCAGTCCTTTATGATCGACCAGACGTGAAACCAACCCTATCAACGGCACGCTCTCCACAGGCAAGCCCATTTCCTTTTGCAGCGCATATTTATTTTCACTCTTCTCCGCAAAGGTCTCGGAACTGTAATTACGGAAAATACGCGGGTCCGTTTTGGGATTAAACTCGTGGAAGTTGATCCCGTTTACGATCCCGTAAAGGTCATGAGCCCTTTTTCGCAATAATCCATCCATCCCTTCACCGTATTGAGGCGTTTGAATTTCACGCGCGTATTTTGAACTAACAGTATTTAATATATCTGCATACACCAGGCCCGCCTTCATAAAACTGACCTTTCCGTAAAATTCCAGCCGGTCGGGGTGAAAATATTCTTCGCCCAGGCCAAGGAGGCGCAGCACATCTTTGCCATGGTTACCCTGGTACAGCAGGTTATGGACAGTAAACAAGGTGGCTATCCGCTTATAAATATCCCGGTTTTGATATTTTGTTTTCAGCAATAAAGGAATGGGACCTGTGTGCCAGTCATTGCAGTGAATTATATGCGGCTGCCAACCAATATATGGCAACATCTCCAGGACCGCCTTACAGAAAAAGATATACCTCTCCGCCTCATCCCAATAACCATAAATCCCGTACCGGTCAAAGTAATGGTAGTTATCCACAAAATAAACAGGCACCGTCTTCGTTCCACCCGGTACTATCGCCTCAATTGAACCTTCCCTGATAATGCAGGTTTGCTTTTGCCCGGCCATCTCCACAGGAAAATCAGTCACCGTTCGGCGCCAGTCAATTCCCTTATATCTGGGGAGCACAATACGCACATCGTTTCCCAGTGCCGTCAAAGCCTTCGGTAAAGAACCGGCCACATCGGCCAGGCCTCCGGTTTTGGCAAAAGGAACGACCTCCGCCGCCACATACAGAACTTTCAGGTTTTTATCTAACATAGTAAATTGCCTCCCTCTTTTCAGCAAATAATTGAAACAAACCTCTTAACCCTCTTAACTTCAAATACCGGTCTTGCCAACTTATTCTTAGGTTGTAACGGAAAACGCCATTTTATTTGTCTATTTTTTGGAAAACCCCCATAAAAGAAAGCTTTCCTACGATTAGTATAAATACACCACATGTGAACTTTACAAAAAAGTTATTGTTTTAATTTTAGGAAATTATGCTTTGAGGTAAAATTGTGGATAACCTCAAAGCATGATCACCGGATATGAACAAAAGTTTTCTTGAGGTTTCGATAGAAACTTTTGTTCAAAATTCTAAAAAAGGAAAGGAGGTTAAAAAATGAAGTTGTTGAAAAGGATATTTGCACTGGGTCTGATCTTCATTTTTGTTTTCAGTTTTGCTGCCGGTTCCTATGCTTTCCCCTCCTTATCCCTTATGTTGAATGTACCGACAGAAACCAAACCGCCGGCCCTTTTGCCCTTCGCCGATGTATCGGGGCACTGGGGTGAACCGTTTATTGCGGAAATGTACTTTCGCGGTATAATGAACGGATATGCAGATAATACTTTCCGGCCAAACAACCCTGTAACCAAACTGGAAGCGCTGGTCATGATGGTTAAAATGCTCGGTTTTGATCCGAAAGACATGGGGCATTCCGATAACTACCTGTTAAATGAAATTTTCAAAGTGCCCAAGTGGGCCGTGCCTTATGTGGATTACGCCATCGACAACGATATTGTCGATTACAAAGAAGTCCAGAACATGACACTGCAGCAACCCCTGATCAGGCAGGAAGCAGCCGTAATGGTGATTCGCTCCCTGGGCCTGGCCCGTGATGCCAAAAAAACAGGTAAAGAACTGGACTTTACCGATGCCGATGCTATAGATCCTGAAGTAAAAGGCTTTGTCGCCCTCGCTAATGAGAAAGGCTTGATAAACGGCAATTCTAAAGGTGCCTTTCTCCCAACCCACCCCGTTTCCAGGGCAGAAGTGGCCGCCATTATGGCCAAGGTTTTTACGACAGAAATTTCACAAAAAGGGTACACAATAACAGAGGGTAAACTGGCTCAAAAAAAGCAAAGTCCTGAAGGTACTGAGATAAGCCTTTATCACCCGGCCGCCGACGGGCGGGAAGAACAAACCCTATCCCTGAGTTCGGTACCTGCTGTTTACAAGAATAAGCATTGGGTTGGGCCCGATGAATTGGCTCCCGAAGACTATCTGAGGGTAATTTGCAAAGATGCCGACGGGAAAACTCTGATTTTTGTGGAACCTGAACCCGCTCAGGAACAGGTTGCTTTTGAACAACTGACTTTAGACAATGCTCCGGTAAAATTGCAGCAGCTCTTTGAAGAAATTAAAACCAACGAAGGATTTTACGCCTTCCGGGACGATTCGGACCTGTACCTGTTGGCCTGCCGGGGCGAAAAAACTACCGGCGGTTACAGTATCGAGATAAACAGCATTATACCCGCAGATGAACAGCAGAAGATTTTAACAGTTCGTTATACTAATACCGATCCCGTTCCTGGTAATTTTTACACTCTTCCGATAACTTACCCATACAGCCTAGTGAAAGTAAAAGTAAAGGCAATGCCGGAAAAGGTAATATTCAGGGAGCAGTCTACCGGATTGACCACAGAAACGCCGGTGCAGCGTCTTTAAAAATAAAAGGAGCTTGATTGATCAAGCTCCTTTTATTTTACTGCTAATGTCCTCAGCCGGTTGACAGCCGCCGCCACTTCCTGTTTGCGGGGCATGGCCAGGTCACCCGGATGCTGCCCAGAAAAAGGGGCCAGGATATCCAACCCTTTTTCTTCAATATCCCGAAAAACAGCATCTACAGCCTGGTGAAGAGTGTGCCGGTTATCTATGTATTTTTTCGCCATATAAAATATTATGGCGGCTATGGCCCTGGTCTGGCTGGTATCAACCAATTGTTCCAAAAAAGATAGATCAACGGAAGAAGTACCAAAAATAATGGTTTTCAGGCCCTTCGCATCCACTTTGGGCTTACCACCCTTTTCGGGCCGAAAGCCGCTTATCAGGACCACCCTCGGTTCCGTTGCACCAAAACCCTTTCCCCCTTCAGCCAGCCTCTGGCTGGGCCTTAACCGGGCCACTTCTTTCGCCCGGTCTGTTATATTGTAAGCCACATATTCATCCATCATAATCACCAGGTCGGCTACATCGAAATAATCTCCCGACCCGCCCATTACCAGTATTGTCGATACGCCTTTATCCCTGTAAAGCTGCCTTACCTTGTCCACAAATGGCGTAATCGGTTCTTTTTCTTTCGCCACCAGAGCCTGCATCCTGGCATCCCTGATCATAAAATTAGTAGCGCTTGTATCTTCGTCCAAAAGAAGCAAACCTGTTCCGATTTCCAGGGCCTCCATAATGTTGGCAGCCTGTGAAGTACTGCCACTGGCGTCATCAGTGCTGAAAGCCCGCGTATCTATGCCATGCGGGAGATTGCTAATAAAGGGCGTAATATTTACCTTCTCCACCCGTCTTCCGTCTTCAGCCCTGATTTTAACTGCATCGGCACGGGTTATCACCAGTTCCCGCCCATCACCGGGAATATGGTCATATACGCCTCTTTCAATGGCCTTCAATAAGGTTGACTTGCCGTGATATCCCCCGCCAACTATCAGGGTAACGCCCTCTGGAATACCCATTCCTTTGACAGGTCCCCGATTGGGTAATGGCATATCCACGGTTAGATCAGGAGGTGATACAAAAGGCACAACCCTTCCGGCCATGGGTTTGTCACTGACTCCGCTTTGCCTGGGTAAAATTGATCCGTTGGCCACAAAGCAAACCAGGTTCCTTCTCTTCATCTCTGCACGGATAAAATCCTGGTCTTCTTTCAATTCAACATAAGACAGGGCTTCTTTAGCAGGAATATTGCCAAATAATATAGAATCGGCGACTATCCTGGGCAACTCTTCCGTCAGCATCGCTGCGGCCACATTTCCCATCACCGTTCGGCCCCTGGCCGGAAGCCCCAGGGAAATCCTGGCCTCAATATAATCTGCATTCACCACCACGGCTGTCCGTTCCAAAATTTCCTGACCACCGGCATCAATAAACATCAGCCCGCTTTTCCCCGTCCCGCGGATGCCCCGGGAATGTTTCCCAATCATAGCTGCAATACGCCTGCTGAGATAATCCTCCAGCCCAATCCGCCGGGGTTTGTTATGCCAAAAAGCGACCGGAAAGCGGGCCAAGCTTTGGGGCACCCTCACCCTGATTCTTGATGGGGAGGCAAAGGGGTCACCCTGAACATAGTCGATATACAGGGTATAGTCCCTGAACTGATAAACACCGGCAATATCCTTATATGCTTTATATCCCTTACCGTCAATCCTTTTCAAACTCTGAAGCAGTTTTTCCATACCGTCACCTTAATATCCGGGCATCAAAGGCATAATTTTACCCTGTTTTTGATAATAGGCCGCTATTAAACCAAAGCTGCCCGTAAGCATCATATCGCCGAAAGGAGCCGCCAGATAAACCTTTTCCCCTGCTATCTTATACCGGTTGGGTCCTGTCACCACAATCTTCCCGGTAAAAGAATGGCGCCTGGCTTCGGGGTCCACATATGCGCCATGGCCCCTGGCGTTAAATACCTCCTCGTGCGTCAGGGTGCCAGCCTGGAGTTTACGCACATATTCCATAATAGCCTGTCCGTCCAAAATCCGTGTATGGTGTTCAAAAAGGCCAAAAATCCTCTTTCCTTTAATGAGCACTCCCACGGTATGCTGGTTGCCGATATTGACAATGGTAATACCGGTCTCGGCTGCCGCAGCCACCTCCGGGTCACATAAAGCTCCCCAGATGGCGGCCGAACCCGTATCCATCAGCAAGGCGCCGGGCAAATCCCTTTGCACTGCCCGCATTCTGGTAAAATGAAAGGGTATATCAAAATAGGCCAAATCTTCTAAGGCTCCTCCGCGTTCAATAAATTTCCTCCACTGCTGAAAACGAAACTCCCTGTTTGACTGGCCTATCGCTTCACCGTGGTCCTGGACTGCAACGGCAAATTTCTGCGGCAATTCTACATCAAAGCAAGCCAGCGCTTTTTGTAACGCTTCCAGATCTATGTCCCGCATGGCTATTTCCCTGACATGGGCCGGAGGATTGGCCGTTATTTCAACTCCCATCTCTTCAACCTTTTTCAGATCATCATTAATGGTCAAGGCAGCATCAGGTGTGGCATAAACGGCCAAGCCGGCATTTAAATGTCTGCGAATTGCGCCCACGCACGCCCCGCCGCCCATCAGGTTGCCGTTTAAAAACACAGCTTCTCCCCTGGCAGTAGCTGCGCTGATTCTGTTGCCGACGATCACCGTCTGGGAGGGCAGTACCATCTTCACGCAGTTTTCTATGGGCTTACCTTCTTCGTAAAGCAGGATATCCTGCGTTCCTCCGCCAACATCTATAGCCAGAATAGCTTCCGCCAAATTTATTCCTCCTTTAATTTTTATCCTTCTTTTAGTCTTTTTTCTGAATCCTGCTGTTCTTTCAGTCTTTTTTCTCTGTTCACCCGCAGTTTCTCTTCCAGTTTCAGGTAGGCATCAGGGTCGTAGTTATCACTTTTCGGGCAAAACTCCGTGCCTTCCCGACACACAAAACAATTAGCACATTTGATTGTTTCCCTTTGCCCATTGCTATCTCGGTGAACGCCCACTGTCTGTCATCTCCTTATTGCAACTCAGTATGTTCAAAACCTGGGCATTTATAAAGGCCAAATGACTCCCTTTCCATATGGCCCCGGGAATACATTTGACCTTCTCAAAAACCTTATGTGCGCACAACACTTCCGCAACTGTATTATTGCAAGAGCTGCCGTTCAGCAATAATACTGTAGGCTTTGCCTGCGGCGCCTTTAGCATAATAATCAAAGCCATGCATTCGCAATTCCTCAGTTAGCCTGTCAGCTTCATGGGCATCAGCGGCATCCAGTACCAGAGTTAATCCATCGTTGGGTCCCAGCCTGGCAATAGTGTCTTTCAGTTTATTGATACTCTGTTCACCCAAAGCCGGTCTCAAGTCCAGAGTAATATTCATAATCGGCCTCCTGTCGTTTTTATCTGTTAATATGCCCCACGACGGGCCGGATTATTACTCCGGAACCTTATTTTATTTAATACTACCTAATTTTTATTCAAACGGCATTTAGATGCCACCCGAATACCCAATCCTATGTTTCTTTATGCAGAGACGGTAAAGGTCAACGTATTCCCGGGCAGATTTATTCCATGAGAAATCGCTGTCGAGGGCTTTTCGCACAAGGCTCTTCCAGCTACCTCGGTCTGAATTATACAGATCCAAAGCGCGTAAAATAGCGGCATACATTTCCTCTGCGTTATAGGCTTGAAAAACAAAACCGTTACCGGCGCCCGTGTGCGGATCGTAATCGGTGACAGTATCGGCCAGCCCGCCTGTAGCCCTGACAATGGGAACGGTACCATACCTTAAGGCGATCAACTGGCCCAATCCGCAGGGTTCAAAACGGGAAGGCATCAGGAACATGTCGCTGCCGGCATATATTTGTTTGGCCAAAGCTTCGTTGAATCCTATGAACACCCCTACTTTCTCGGGGTATTTCCCGGCCATAGCCTGGAAGAAATCCTCGTATTTCCTGTCACCTGAACCTAATACTATTAACTGTATATTTTGAGTCATCAACCGGTCAAAAACTTCTGCAATCAGTTCAAGCCCCTTCTGGTCCACAAGCCGGGATACCAAGCCGATTACCGGGAAATCCACTTTCGGTAAGCGTAGTATATTCTGCACCGCGGTCTTATTTTCCTTCTTGGCTTCCAGGTTTCCCGAACGGTAACGAGCGGTGATAAAAGGGTCCTTTTCGGGGTCATACTCATTGTAGTCAATACCGTTAATTATTCCATATAAATCCTGTGCTCGCTTCCGCAGAATTCCTTCCATGCCTTCACCGTATTCCGGCGTCTGAATCTCCCGGGCATAGGTTTTGCTGACGGCATTGAGCAAATCGGCATATACTAGTCCGGCTTTGATAAAACTTATACTACCGTAGAATTCCAACCGTTCATGATGATAATAATACTCCGGCAGTCCCAACACATCCAAAGCATCCCGGGGAAAATTACCCTGGTAATGCAGGTTATGTATGGTCATAAGAGTAGCTATCCCTTTATAAAAGGGATTTTGGGCTGCCAATTCTGTTAATAATACACACACAGGCCCTGTCTGCCAGTCGTTGCAGTGAATAATATCAGGCTGAAAACCAATTGCCGGCAGCATGGCCAGGACCGCCCGGCAGAAAAACCCGAACCGGTCAGCTTCGTCGGCATACATGTAAAGATGTTGGCGGTCAAAGTAATGATAATTGTCTATAAAGTACACCGGCAACTGTCGGCCTAGGGTTGCCTCCCCCACATTCATAAAAGTCCTGCGTACGATAGCAGTCTCTTTGCGTCCCCTTATCAAAACGGGAAAGTCCGTCAAAGTTTCCATACTGCTTTTAATAACCTTGTATCTTGGCATGGCTATGCGGACATCATGGCCCATTTGGGCCAGCGCCCTGGGCAAAGACCCTGCCACATCGGCCAAGCCGCCGGTTTTCGCATAGGGAGCAACTTCCGAAGAAACAAACAAAATTTTCAGGGACTCATGATCAGTCATCAGGTACCTCCGACATTATTTCTTCTTTCCCAAAAAATTTCTTCTTCCGTTGTCGTAGAGCCAGTCAACAAAAATAATTGAGAGACTTCAATTGTCACATTCTACCTCAATTCTGCAAAATCCTTTTCATAACAGCATTATATTTGGCGCGATTTGCAGTAGACCGCCAGGCAACAATTCACACACTGCGGGTTTCTTGCCTTACAAACTTTTCTGCCGTGATGAATGAGCCAGTGATGAGCCCGGGACCATTTGTCCCTGGGAATTGCCCGCATCAGGTCCGCTTCCGTTTTTAACGGAGTGCTGCTGTCAGCCAGGCCCAGCCTGTTGGCTACCCTGAAGACATGAGTATCCACGGCAATGGCATCCCGGGCAAAAGCGTTGCTTAGAACCACATTCGCCGTCTTGCGGCCTACTCCCGGCAAAGATATAAGCTCTTGCAGGGTATCCGGTACCTGGCCTTTGAATTCCGCCACCAGCTTTTTGCTTGCCGCCACCAGGTTCCTGGCCTTGTTATGATACAGACCGCAGCTTTTGATCAGCTCTTCCACCTCTTTTACCGGGGCCTTGCTCATCTTTTCCGGAGTGCCGAATTTGGCAAAGAGAGCAGGAGTCACTTTGTTTACCCGTTCGTCAGTGCACTGGGCGGACAAAACAGTGGCCACCAGCAGTTCAAAGGGGTTCCTGTAATTTAAAGCTGTTCCCGCATCGCCGTATTCTTTTTCCAATGCCTGTAATATCATTTGTACCCTGTCTGCAGCCATAAACCGCTACCTCCGGACGACGAATGACCTGTTATCGGTTCATCATAACAAGTACGATAATAATATGTTTTTGGTTTACAACACTTTGGCGAAAATTATGGTTTTATTTTCTTTACTCCTTTTGTTGCAGTTTTTGCAGGTTAAAAACCAGAAATAATAATCATTCGTTATAATTTTACGGCTCATCAGGAGACGGTCAAACTCCTTCAAGGCCTTTGGAACCAGGTGGCGCGGCCCGGTATATACCTTGGATATCATTCGGGTCGGCCCCATCGTGACAACGTTGGCATATTTTCCGTCCGGGGACACAATTTCAACCATGAGACTGCCCACCAGCATACCATCGTTAAAAACAATTAGCGGCGGGGCAACAGTCCGAAAACCCTTTCCCTCGATTTCTGCCATCACCCTAAAAATTTTAAGTTCGGGAGCAACGGGAAAATGCGAAATCATGGGTACCTTTACCTGGTAAAAAGTTTTGCCTGTCCAGTCATTTTCCTGCATATCCCAATTCATGAATTCTTCCTCGGTCATGCCGGGACAAAAGCATTTCATCATAACGGCACCTCACAGCATACTTTTATCTGAATTTCCAGGCTTCGTAAGCAGGCAACTGCAGTTTTCGTAAGGCCATGCCTACCCCCAGATTAATGCCAACCCCCACAGACCAGAACTTTAAAGCCACGTCCCTGGGTATGGACAGAATGACCAGCAATATAAATACTGTACCCAGCAAACTGTATTTCATTGTATTGATTCCCCGTTCCCGCTGGCCGAGATTGATCCAGTTGATGCCCGCCAGTAAACCGCCCAACAGAAAAGCCGGTAAAGAAACAACCGTAATTACAGTTGGATGAATGGGGCGCTTCCACAGCAAGATTCCTTCACCTGCCCAAAATATTTATGCTTATTATAACATAATTTGCACCAAAATTTGTACCAAATGGGCCAACAACAGGAAAAAAGACATGCTGTCAAGAATATTTGGGGTAACTTCCCCTAAAAAAAAAGACCCCACTGCAAGGTATTTTGCACAGGGTGTCTTTCCTACCACACTCATATTGACATTGAAGAAAAAACTAGTGGCCAAAATCGTCTATTTTCCAATTTCCGCTCTCTTTAACAAGTATAAATTTAAAATGATCTTGCACAACTTTAGCCTTGTTCTTTAATTTAAACTCAAAATCAACTTTGTAACCCTTTATATCTTCTTCTTTTTTATTCTTGCCTCTACCAAAGGTCATGTATTCATATACCACGGATTTATCCGGTACTATTTGTGATATGTTGATAAATTCATATTCATCTTCTCCCAACGATGCATTTTGAGCCATTTTACGTCTCTCAGTTGAATATAAGCTCTTTAGCCTGTCTAAATCATGAGTTTTGACTGCTTGGAAATAATCAGTGATTGCCCTTTTGCATTGTTCATCGTCATTTTTATACTGTTTATTGTACTGTTCAATGGAAGAATTGGTACCAATGCACCCACTGATAAGAAGCAAAAATATAAGCCCTAAAATCGCTGTTTTTTTCATAGTCTCTCCTGTCATGTTTTAATAGTATCCGGCAATTTTAAAATATACCTTCGGATCAGTATATAATGATAATAGATACGTTTAATATTTTTTCTCATGTTAACAATTAATTCCTGCTATGGAATGTTATATTTCGTATGACATTTTACGACATTTTTTGAACATCGGCGCTGGCTATCGGTAGAAGGTTGAGCAATTTCTTTAATTATAATTGCATTTTGAATTTTGTTTTATTTGTGGTAAAATGGTTTCAAATTCTGATTAAACCAATAATTGTCAGGAGGGCGCCATGATTGACAGGGATTTAATTGAACGGATCAATTACCTGGCCTGGAAAAAGAAGCACGAAGGCCTGACAGCAGAAGAAGCGGAAGAACAAAAAAAATTGAGGGACATCTACCTGCGGAACATACGGCAGCAGGTCAAGGCATCTCTGGATGCACTGAAACAGGCCCAGCAAGGACAGCATAAAAACAAGGAGCACGGCCATGGGTGCAATTGCCACCACTGTAAAAATTAAATGAGGCTGGCAGATAAGCACAGCCTCAATTATCTTTCACAACCTTATTCTTCCTTAATTGCTGCCGTCGGGCAACCCTCTACTGCCTCGTGAGCCAAAGATTCTTGGTCGGCAGGTACTTCCTCTATTTTGGCAACTGCCTTGTCGTCATCACCCCATTCAAATACATCGGGGCAGATACTGATGCACTGTCCGCAACTGACGCAAAGGTCTTCGTATACTTTTACCTTCAAAGTGTTACCCCCTTTTATGTTTTAATGTATCCCATAGAATTTTTCCCATCATTAATGTTGCCCCAATAAGCGTTAATTATTCCTGTGCATGGTTTTCCCAATATCGTGCAGCAACTTTCTGGCGCCCGGCATGATAACTGCTGACATGACACGTCTGGAGAATTCCGGACCAAGTAGCCGCTTGCCGCCATATTTAACCACGAATGACTCTTCTTCGGGGATAAACTCCACTTGCTCAGTTTCGGGCATACCCTCCAGGACGCCCCTGACGCGGGCCACTCAGCCTCCGCACAGGAGCCCGTAAACTTTTAGCTTACAGCGGTTAAATCCGTCAGCGGATTGGTCCCAGAGGATTTCGACCCGGGGATTAACCCATATATTGTGCAATCCGGGGCCTTTTTTCATAATAGTGTACACCTCTCATTATATTTTGCCCCGGCTAAGGTTCCGTATATTCACGTAACAAGCCGCATCTCAATTTTAATCTTAATTCAAGTCTCAACCCTCCAGGTGGCTCCTGGATTCCTTTAGCATTTCCCTTATCGGCAGGTTGTAGGGGCACTTCTCTTCACAAAGGCCACATTCGACACAATCGGAAGCCTTTTTGGCCAACGGTCTGTATCTGTCTACAGCCCAATCCTGCAGTCCGTATCTGGTCCAGTAACCCTCCAGGAGAAAAATCATGGGAATATCAATGCCCTGGGGGCACGGTTGGCAGTATTCGCAGCGCCGGCAAAAACGCTCTCCCAATTGCCGCACTTCCCGGTTTAAGGTTTCCTGCTCTTCCTCCGTCAAAGGTAATATTTGCTGTCCAAGGGCAGCATTTTCGGCCACCTGATCCAGTTTGTCCACGCCTGGTATAATGGTCGAAACAGGCGAATTTAGAAGAAACTTAATGGCCAGGGCCGCGTTTTTAAAAGCCCCGCCGGCCAAGGGTTTCATGGCAATCATCCCAATATTCATTTCCAGGGCAAGGGGGATGAGGGCTTTTTCCGCTTCCCTTTCTACAGGGTTATATGGGAACTGGACTGTATCGAATTCCCCTGTTTTCAGTGCTTCCACCAGGATTTCCGGAATGTGCCCGGTAATCCCAATGTAATTGATCTCGCCCCGGGCCCTGGCTTCTTTTAAAGCGGCCAGCGCCCCATCAGGCCCCTGGACCTTTTGCAGAGTTTCCCTGTCCTTAACATTATGTAACTGGTACAGGTCAATGGTACCGACACCTAAATTTTTCAAGCTCAGTTCAATATCCCTGGCCATGGTCTCTTTGTCTCTGGCCATAGACTTAGTAGCGATGATGGGTCTTTTGGTGCCCCGAAAACCGACACCGAACTTTACTTCACTATCGGTGTACGCCCTGGCAGTATCAAAAAAATTAATGCCTTTTTCCAATGCGGTTTTCAGTATCGCTGTCGCTTCTTCCCCGGCAACCCGTTGGATGGGAATCCCCCCCAGTCCAATTACCGATACCTTTAAGCCGGTTCTGCCAAGAGTTCTTTTTTCCACAATCAATACCTCCTAATGTAACAGTTTATTGCCATCAATATAAACATATGAAGTTATTTTACCCTGGAAAAAGAAAACTTTTACGTTCAAAAACTAATCCTTCTCTAGCAAATTACCCCACTAATATTTTCTGGGGCTTTTCCAAAAGCTAAGAAAAAAGATATGATACAAGCTTTGGAAGGAGGTGTTGTTGTTGTTGCAGAAAGAGCAAAAATTCATGGACAAACAAAGAGCGCCAAGGTTAAAAGACGCCAAAAACAACAAAAGCGTGATGGAGCCGGTTGAAAACACAGGTTTTACAGCAGCGGCAGACCGCATCACCCCTTATGACCCCGATGAACTAAGAAAAAGGAAAGAGCTATAGCGTCCTGCATATTTAGGTTGCCAAACCGGGGAAATAAGACCTTTCCCGTGACTTTAAGGTAGGTGGCGTATTCACCGGCAGGATACACCACCTATTCAACATTTTTTCTATTCTACTTTTATTTCCGTATCATTGATAATCCAATGAACAGCTTTAACCACGTAAAAAATGGCTATAGCATAATAAATCAAGAAGAAATAAGGAAACTGCGGGTACACCAATTTGACCAATGCTTCCAACAGCAGCGGCAAAGTCAATGCGTATATGCCAACGTTCCAGGCCTGGCCAAACTGCAAAGGGCCCTTTTGGGCGTTGTTGACAAACATACCGATCATGGCAAGGAATACTCCGCTTAGCAGTTTTCCCACCAGGCTAACGATATAACCTACAATGCCGATGATAATGATCAACCATTTCAAAGAAGGCAAAAAGGCCAAAACTTTATCTTTGGTGAGGGTTATTTCTTTATAATCCTTTAAATTTATCTGTCTGACCTGGTACTGCTGCTTAAGATAAATCTTAGTCTTGGTAATAAACACGCCATCGCTGTATTTATCCAGAACATCCTCTCTGGTGGCTCCCGTTGTATCAACCACCAGGACGGAATTGTTTTCTCCTTCCAGGTAATAAGGCTGCTTAGCATTGAATCGGAATTCACCGTCTGCCAGCTTAAAATCCGGCACCTTTTTTTTAAAATCACTGATAAACTGCTGTAAATCACTGTTTAACCCAATTGCGCTTTTGATGCCTGTGATAATAAAAAGGATACTGAATAAAACCAGTAAATACTTGATGGTTTTTGATGTTTTTTGGAAAGCTACTTCTCTGTAAAAAGTCCAATCTATAATACTGCCTTTAAACTGTTCTATAAAACCCAACTCAGCGTACCTCCTTAAACAGGTTATCGGCTTCCGCCACATTTACCAGTTTATCCCAGAGCCAGGGAGCGGCTTTTTTAACATTAACCGGTTTGCCATGTTCGTTTAGAAAAGCATGGGTTGTCCCGCCATGGGCAATAAGCTGACCATCCGCATTAACGATGTCATAATCGAAACCAATACGGGCGCCGGAAAGTTTGTTTACTCGCGTCTTAATAATCAATTCATCGTCGTACCGGGCCGATGTTTTATACTGGCAGTGGGCCTCCACCACCGGCAGATAGATTTTATTGGCCTCCAGTACAGTATAAGGCAGCCCAAAGTCACGGAACAATTCAGTCCGACCTACTTCAAACCACACAAAATACTTCCCGTGGTATACCATCCCCATTTGGTCTGTTTCTTCATATCGTACCCTGACCTTGACTTCTCCCACCATATTTCCTCCTAAGTAATGTGAATTATTTTACCGTTTCTGTTAATGTCTATTAATATTTGCCCTTTCCCTTGCCATTTCCTGCTTTAAAAATACCTGCGCCGGGCGCGTTAGCCGCCGCTTATTTCATTTACTGAAAAAACGCTGTAGGTAAAAACCGAAATTCCAGTGCTCGAAAAAGGCTTCCGCGGCCATTTTACCTGATTCGTAAAGCTGGCGCATCTTTTCCTTACTTATATCGAAATCAGTGGCATGAATCCCGAGGGTAGGAATGGATATAGTCTTGGCTGAAGAGCGTTCCTCCAGGTAATAGGCATCGTGGGCTTCCAACATGGTGGAAACCAGGGCTGCTAGAAAAGATACCGGTCCTTCAATGTTTCGCGGCCTGCCCTCATTTGGTCCCACAAGCCGGAAACCAAAAGTAGGCAATTTCGGACGGGCCCCCTCGGACTCAAAGAGCCATAAGGGAAAATTGCTTAAAACCCCCCCGTCGACGAAATAACTTTCTCTGAGCACACATCTTTCATCATGGTATTTGATTACCACCGGCGCGAAATAAAAGGGAATGGTACTGCTCATGCGCACAGCCCTGGCTACAGAAAATTCGTCGGGATTTATGCCGTAAAACTTCAGGTCCCTGGGCAACACCACCATCCTACCCCGGGAAATATCCGATGTAATTACCTGTAATTTATACTTATAACGGTCATCCCTTTCCTTTGAATTAATTAAATCGCCAAAAGAACGAATACCCCTGGCGGCAAGTTTTTCCTTCACCCAATCTTCAATAAACTTCCCCTGGTAAATTCCCATCCTGGTTATCACATTATAAATGGGACCGCCGACAGGTGGAATTTTCCCCGCAGGGAAGGAATCCTTTAATTGCTTATAATTTATAGAAAACAACATATCTTTAATTTCCGACGCGGAATAGCCTGCCGCTACCAAAGCGCCGATAATTGCCCCGGCAGAGGTCCCGGCGACGTTTTCCCATTCGTAATAACGTTCAGCCACTTCCAGGGCACCGGCAATGCCAAGGCCTTTTACTCCCCCGCCTTCAAAAACAGCGTAGGCTTTTTTCTTTTTTTTCAATTTATCAAAAAAGCCCATCCGTCAACCCTCCTCAATTTATAATATTAAAAGGGCCGACGGATGTACCTAATTCCCTGCGCAGATTTCTTCCACAGCCTTGCGAATATTCTCCATGTGCATTTTTACCAAAACACCGGTAATTTTTTCGCCACGGAATGACATTTCTTTTAGAACTTCCAGAATTTCCTTTAAAGTCATGCCGCGAGTACAATAATCCGTAACCCTGGCCAGGATTTCTTCCAAGTAGTCCTTATCGCTGTCAATGCGGAACAGGATTTCTTGTCGACCGGCTGCAAAATCTCCGTGGCCGGGTATAACCATTTCGATTTCCAGTTCATCAACCAGCTTTTTTGTCTTTTCCAACGTATCTATATAAGACCGAAAACTATGGTATACAAACGGAAACTCAAGATCGGAAAGATAATCACCCGCTACCAGTATTCTCTTAGACCTGCTGATTAAAAATATACTTTCCGCTGTATGTCCGGGGGCATGAACGACTAAAAGTTCATCCTTTGCCAGGGGTATGCGCATTCCGTCTTCCAGGTAATTGTCTATTTCCGGGAAAACAAATTTTTTATCCCTGGATACGTAGTAAGTTTCATCAAGTTCGTTGAGCTGAATCAACTGAGCCTCCCGGTCTACTGTCCGGAACGCCGAATGTCCCAACAATTTAAACCCGTTAAAGTACTGATGCCCCACAATATGGTCAAAATCAGCATGGGTGAAAATGACATACTTGTTAAAGGCTTTGCTATTCATCGCCTGGCTGGCAATAATCCGGATCTCGCTTGGGAAATAGGTCGGGTCAATCACAACTGCAACTGCTTCATTCCGGTAGACCACACTGTTAGTCTGCCACATGCTGCTTTGAAAGACAAAAAAATCTTTATCTATCCTGAACAACTACAACACTCCGCTCCATTTTTCTTTTCCATTTGTTTCTTATATGTACAAAAAATTCCTGCTTTATACAGGCGCTTTTTTCCCACTACACAACCATTATATTTTACTGGTATCGTAATGTAGTAAAACATAATCTTTCTGTACGGGGCGCCATTTGGTAATTCCGCCGGATACCATGGCTTCTTCCCAGAACTGCCCGCACTTTGGGCAAATAAACAGGTATTTGAAATCCCGCTTATGTACAGATACAATATGCCAATCATCTCTAACGGTCCCACAGGCGCAGTCGCAATTGTCCCATTCCCCGGAAGTTTCCACCAATTGGGGAGGGATAATAAATTTGTCTTTTTTGGCAATTCTCCACTTGAGAGCAAACATGAGCCAAAGAGTACCAAAAGTAATTAATGCCAGCGATTTAATCGTCCTGACCACCGCCCTCCGGATACCGGTTTTTGTATCTATATCATATTTTCGACCGTTGAACCCAAATCCCTTTTTCTTACGCAAAAAGGAGAGGATAATCCTCTCCATTCAGGCAACGTTTGTTTCACTATGCAGCGGCTTCTATTTTTCTTTCTCCCCTCCTACGGCAGGATAGGGAGGGTTCTCCGCTTACCGTTTGGGAGCGACTGCGCCCGCAAACCCGCTGCCGGGCAGGCAGGGAGTTCCCGCATGCCCGAAGATGGCGAAAATACCGTTTTGAGGCTTTACTACTGCATTTACTCTGCAGGATATCAAAAAACCGCTGCACATTAAAGTGATGAGTTGCGACTTAGTGGAGGGCGGCAAGCCTGTGTTTACGACAGTGAGGGCTTGAAATTG
>NZ_LGTE01000025.1 GCF_001263415.1 Thermincola ferriacetica | reverse complement strand
CGCCCGGAGCGGAGGAATCATTTAACCTCCCCTTTTCCTATCTGCGGCACGCAACATATGCTGAGTGACCGGACGGGAGGCGGCCTAGCTTTTGAGAAATGCTATATGAGCCATCGAGTTCGGGAACGCTGCCTGAACGGCCAGGGTTTGCAGCACCAAGCTCCCAGGTAGCGGAGAACCCCTCCACCCCTCCTTAGATGGGGAGGCATAGCCTCGGAGCAACGGTTGCTTCACTAGTGCAGCGGCATCATTTTATAAAAGGCCTGATTAAAGGGTAGGCGAAGGTTTAGTGAGGTTTCTCCGCTACTACTGAGCTTGGTGCTGCAACACCTGCATCACAATCACCGGCACCACACCGGCCAAAAAAATAAGTAGCAATCCAATATAGATAATCATGGCTTTCGTAGGATTAGCGCTGTTCCGTGCTATATTCCGCAATACACCGGATAAAGCCCACGGGTCTCTCCTCCCCGGATCCAGATGAGACAGGTCTAGGCCTCTAAACTTATAAAAACACTTCCGGCACTCTACCGCCCGGTCACTATTCGGGTGTCCACACTTGGGACAGATCATAGTTATCCCCTTCTTTCGACGGTTGGTTTCTGGCTTAATTATTCTAATACCACTTCTGATGGGCTGTCCCCTGCCATTGGCATCGCTTATTGCTCGCCTTTTTCCGGCATTTTTCGACATCTTTGGTGACCAAAAGCCCTGTGCACCTGTGATGAACCTCACTGTTTTTTTGCTAATCGGTGGTTTATAATGTGTTTACAGTAAAAATAATCATAAGTGAGGTTGAGGAAAATGCTTAGAAAAATCGTGGAGATAAATGAAGACAAGTGTACCGGGTGCGGCCTTTGTATCAGTGCCTGCCATGAAGGGGCTCTGCAATTGGTTAACGGCAAAGCCCGGCTTGTATCAGACGCTTACTGTGATGGCCTGGGGGCCTGCCTGCCCGAGTGCCCCGCCGGCGCCATCAGCATTGTTGAAAGAGAAGCGGCAGCCTTTGATGAGGAAGCCGTGAAAAAGCATATGGAAACCCAGGCCCTCCAACCCGAAACATTGGCCTGCGGTTGCCCGGGCAGTTCCGTCAGGGTGCTGGAAAAATCCCAGGATTGTTCTTGTTCCTCCGGGACTCCGGTAGCATCACAACTTGGCCAGTGGCCCTGCCAGATTAAGCTGGTCCCCGTCAACGCCCCATTTCTTGACAATGCGGACCTGTTAATTGCGGCTGACTGTTCTGCTTACGCTTATGCCAATTTTCATCAGGATTTTATGAAAAACCGCATCACCCTCATTGGCTGCCCGAAACTGGATAATGTGGATTATGCGGAAAAGCTCACACAGATGTTCAGGCTACACACAATAAAAAGCATTACCGTGGCCAGGATGACCGTCCCCTGCTGTGGCAGTTTGGTAAACATGGTCCGGCAGGCCGTGGTAAACAGCGGCAAAGATATCGCGCTCAACGTAGTCACTATAAACACTGACGGTAAAGTTTTAGCCGGCTAAAAGCAAAACTTTATAATCACATCCTAATACGGATTCTGCGAAAAAACCCCTGAGGTATTAATCTCAGGGGTTTTCAACGTATTTTGTTGACCATTTCGACCCATCATTACGCTGCGCCGCCGCGGCAGCCGGTGCGGGGGTTTTTCGTAAAGCTGCCTGCCACCCGGCCACATCAGTTTCCACCAACTTTCTCCGCGGATTCCGGTTCTCTTCCGTTTTCCCCATAATGACTTCCACTATATGCTCTTGTCCGTCGTCAACCAGAGGAATGTATCCTTCCGGAACCTGCTGACCGTCAACCATTACCGTCTTGACTCCCTTGTTTATCCCCTCGGGGTTGCAGACATGAATCCGGTATAAAGTTTTGGACAGCCGGTACTGTACCTGGAATTCCGGCCATTTTTTGGGTATACACGGGTCAAAATATAGGTTAGCACCGACTTTTTTAATACCCAGGATATGCTCGATCCCTACCCGATACATCCAGCCGGCAGCGCCCGTGTACCAGGACCACCCGCCCCGTCCGGCATTGGGATGGGCGGCATAAACATCGGCAGCCACCACATAGGGCTCGGCCTTGTACCGCATGGCTTCAATGGTCGTACGGGTATGGTTGATGGGGTTAATCAGATGAAACAATTCCCCTGCCTTATCTCCCTGACCCAGTTTGGCAAAGGCCAAAATTGTCCATACAGCCGCATGGGTATACTGGCCCCCGTTTTCCCTGACCCCCGGCACATACCCTTTGATATACCCGGGCTCCAGATATCCCTCGTTAAAGGGCGGTGTAAGGAGTTTGATAATACCGGCTTCCCGGTCAACCAGATACTTTTCGACAGCCTGCATGGCTTCCTCGGCCCGGTGGGGTTTGCCTATTCCTGAAATGACGGACCAGGACTGGGCAATAGAGTCAATTTTACATTCCGTATTGGCGGCCGAACCCAACGGGGTACCGTCATCAAAATAGGCCCTCCGGTACCAACTGCCGTCCCAGCCATTTTTCTCGATAGCTTCGGCCAGATTATCAGCTACAGCCGCATATTTTTGCGCCCTCTTTTCGTCACTTTGGGCCAGACAAACGGGTATAAACCTTTGCAATACGGTATAAATGAACCAGCCCAGCCAGACACTTTCCCCTTTGCCTTTGTTGCCGACGGTGTTCATGCCGTCGTTCCAGTCGCCCGAACCCATCAGCGGGAGCCCGCGTTCACCGAATTTCAGGGCATTTTCAATAGCCCTGATGCAGTGATTATAAACTGTATCCTTTTCTCCCGAAACCCGCGGAATGTTGTACTTTTCATCCTCATCTGCCGGCAGAGGGTCGTCTTCCAGAAAACCCACTGTTTCATCGAGGATTGACCGGTCGCCGGTACATTCTATATAATCGGCCGTTACATAAGGCAGCCACAGAAAATCATCGGAATACCTGGTCCGGATTCCCTTGTTAACCCCTGGGTGCCACCAGTGCTGCACATCGCCTTCCACAAATTGATGGGCCGCGTGGAGCAGTATCTGTTGTCTGGTCAGCTCCGGCCAGGTATAGACCAATGCCATCACATCCTGCAACTGGTCCCTGAACCCGTAAGCCCCGCCTGACTGGTAAAAAGCGGCTCTGGACCATAAACGGCAGGATACAACCTGGTACTGTAACCAACTGTTTAAAAGTATATCCATGGACTTATCGGGAGTTGAAACCTGGATAACCTCCAGTTTTTCAAGCCAAAAGGCCCTGACCCTGGCCAATTCCGCCCGGGCTGCATCTACACTGCTGTATTTATCGGCAATGGCCGTTACTTCCGCCAAATCTCGGCCCTGGCCCAGGAGGAAAACAACTTCTCTGGATTCCTCCGGCCCCAGGGATACCTTCACCTGCATGGCCCCGCAGGGCAGTAAACCGGCTCCCACAGTTCCGGAAAGCCTTTCCCGTTCCAGAGCGGCCGGCCGTTCCAGAGTACCGTTAACCCCTGTAAATTCCTTGTCGTCCCCGGTAAAAGTCCGTTCAACCTCAGAAGTATCCATAAAAACAAGGCGTCCCGGAAAATCAGAGTTATACGGGTTGGTAATCAGCAAGATACCTTTTTTACCGTCACTCTGTGTAACGAGATAGGGAACATTAATCTTTTCATTGACTCCCAGCACCGGGCGTATATAGTAAGTTACCGATACTTCCCTGGAAACTGCGGACAGGTTTTGGAGCCGGACCAGGCAAATCTTTACCGGGTCCTCCAAAGCCACAAATGCTGTCAATTCCTGCTTAATACCGTGGCTAGTATGCTCAAAGGAAGTATACCCCTTGCCGTGCCGGATAAGGTAATCTTCCCGTTCCCGGATCGGCATCGGAGTAATGCTCCAGTAATCTCCCGTCTGTTCGTCCCGGAGGTAGAACACTTCCCCTGCCAGATCCGTTACCGGGTCATTATACCAGGGAGTCAGTTTGTTTTCCCGGCTGTTCTCCGCCCAGGTATACCCTGCTCCCACCTCTGTGATATTAAAACCAAAGCCAGGGTTGGCAATTACGTTAATCCAGGGAGCCGGAGTATATTGCCCTTCCCGCAGAAGAATAACGTACTCCCTGCCGTCCTGGCTGAAACCGCCGATCCCGTTATAAAACAGGAGTTGGTCCGCATCAATTGGCGGAACCGCAGGGACCTTCATTTCCCTATCTGCTCTTCCCCGGTCAATATTTACGGTACTCAACTTTGGAACAGGCGCCCGGTTTTCTTCCCAGGCCAACTGCTCTTCAATAGTCCCGGCATCACCTTTCAGTATCAACCTGGCCGCAGTATAAACAAGGTCTTTTTCCTCATCAGCCATTACGTTACCGTTAATCAGGTAAACCCCGCCCGGCCGGTTCATCATATCCCGGGCATGGCTGGCAAAAATAGCTTCTCTGATCCTTTCCTGCAGGGGCTGGACATAGCCCCTTTCATCTTCCGCCAGGAAAACCACATCTACCTTCAGGCCTTTCATCCGCCAGAATTCATGGGCCTTCAGGACCTGGTAAACCAGGTCAGTCTGCTCTTTATCATCAACATGCACCAGAACAATGGGGATATCCCCTGAAATCCCAAAGGGCCATAAACCGGGCTGACCCTTTTTGTTCCGGGCAATATGTTCCCCATATTTGCGCCTTGCCGGTCCGGGAAACAGAATGGAGGGAACCATATTCAGGTAAACCTCCATATCCCTGGCTTTAATATCCAGGTAGTCTGCTTCAATCCGGCTGCGGTTCCAGGCCAGTTCAAAGGCCCGCTCTATCACTTTGGGATCCCGGTATTTATCGGCCAGTTTAAGGGCATCCTGCCGGCTATCGGCTACTCCCAGGGTATAAGTAATTCTCACCGAGTGCCCCGGCTCAATCCTGACCCTTCTGCGCAAACTCATGACCGGGTCAAGCACGGCCCCCACGGTATTGGATAAAGGCTGGTCAACATCCATGGCCAGAGGATTATTCAAGCTCCGGTTCCGGCCAATAAACCTGGCCCGGTCAGTCTCGTACTGCAGGTCGCCGATAACCTCTCCTTCAACAACAACGGTATGCACGGCAAATACAGGTTTTTGCCGCGCGTTTCTGGGTCTCCGAACAGCCAACAGGCATTCATATTGAGGCAGAAATTCTGTTGTTACAAAAAGGTTGCTGAAAGCCGGATGGGCCAAATCAGCATCCGGATGGGTCAATACCACTTCCAGGTAACTGGTTACTTCCACAACCCTGCTGTACCGGCTGTTATTGGTTAAAGTTACTGTCCTGATTTCGGCATTGTCTTCCGGTGAGACCACGATTTGCGTATGCGTCTCTATATTTCCGTCTTTCCTGATAAATTCTGCCTTGTCCGGCGAAAAAACAACCCTGTATTCCTCAGGTTCAATATTGTAAGGCTCGTAGGTAGCCGACCATACATTATTGGAGTTGATGTTCTGTATATAGATAAAGAAACCCGAACTGTGGCCGCGCAAGCTTTCCCACCATCTGGCCACGGCCATATCGTTATTTTTGCTGTAACCCGAGCCGCCGTCAGTCACCATGACTGAGTAACTTCCGTTGGCAAGCAGGTGAACATTGGGCAGTTCTCCTGCCGGAACCCCGTATTTCCTGACAACTTCCGGTTCATCCTGCACTTTTCTTTTCAGGGGCTGATATGCTTCCCGGTGTTCCTTGGTGATAACTACCTTTAAGGGCATTCTCTCCTGCAAAAGGAGCTCAGCCGACCTGATGACCGGATTGGCGTGAAAACGCTTCTGCATTATATTGTCGTGAAAATAATTGTTTAATGCTAATATGCTCATCCCCTGGTGATGGGCCATAAAACTCCTGACAATAGAGCTTCTACCGTGCCGTCCGGCCCTGGCGGGAGTATAGTCTATGGCCTCGTAAAAACCGTATTCCCCGTCCATTCCCTCTTTTTTTAGGGTTAATATATTTTCGACAGCTCCTTTGGGGTCAGTGGTCAGGGCCAGCGCCGTAGCATAGGGAGCCACTACCAGTTCGTTGCCGAGTCCCCTTTTAAATCCAAGTTCAGGCACACCAAAGGCTTTATATTGATAATTTAAATCAATATCGAACGCATAATAAGCTGATTCAGAAATTCCCCACGGTATTTTACGCTTCTGCCCGTATTTTTTTTGCACCTTCACTACAAAGGAATAAGTTGCGTCCAGCAGCGAGTTTTCATAATTCTTCATTACCAGCAGGGGCATAAAATACTCAAACATGGTGCCTGCCCAGGAAACAAGGCCTTTGTGACCGTCCACCCGGGTAAGCTTCCGGCCTAACCTGAACCAGTGTTTTTTGTCAATTTCCCCCCGGGCAATGGCAATATAACTTGCCAGCCTGGCTTCCGAAGCCAGCAGGTCATAGTAAGATTTGGTCTGCATGCCTTCTTCCACGTTGTATCCGATAGAGAAAAGCTGTCTCTTGGGGTCATACAATGGAAGAAATCTGGTGTTTTCCACCAGCGCCCGGATCCTTTTCATTAAATCCACAGCCTGTTCATATATACTGTCAACTGAAAGGGCTGCTTCTTTTTTAAAAGAATACACCATGGCCAGAAGCTTCCGGCCCCATGGGGAAGCCTGCACCTTTTCCCGTTTATCGTCTGCCGTCAACTGGGCCACCATGCCGTCTAATATGGCCAGCCAGTTCTGTAGGTCATGTTTATCGGCAGCCAGGTATGCCTCCAGCACTTCTGTACTGATAGCCAAATCCCTGTCATTCAGTTCTTCATTAAAAATTCTGATGGTGTCGAGGAGTCCCTGGGCAAGAACAGGGTCCGCCAGGGATTTATTGAGGTATTCCCTCAATCCTTCTTCCACCACCATGAGATAACCGACAAAATTGCCGCTGTCCACGGTAGAAACATACCTGGGTCTTAAAACCCGAAGGTTTTCCGTGTCATACCAGTTATAGAGATGCCCTTCCCACTTCTCCATTTTTTCCACCGTGGATATTGTGGCATTCAGCTTTTCTAACATCCCGGCCGTACCCAGATAACCAAAATCACGTGCCGCCAATATGGAAGCCAGGAGCAACCCTATATTGGTCGGCGAGGTCCGGCGGGCCTTTCCATTAGGCGGATCAACCTGAAAATTATCCGGTGGCAGGAAATTCTCCTCAGCCGTCGCCAAGTCTTCGAAATATGCCCAGGTTTTTCTCGCCAGCCTGCGCAGTTCAGACTTTTCGCGCTCGTTTAACGGATCAACTCTGGTTGCGTAATCCTGGCTGACCCGAAAGGCCACGTAAGGCGCGCCGGCCCACACACCAAAGAGTGCAGCTGCCACAATTACTTCCGGAAAAGTACTGGGCCGCACCAGCGCCAGCGCCAGGACTGCCAAACCCATTAAAGGAGAAATACCCATTTTTCTGTAAAAAGTAACCAAATCATTTCTCAGCAAAGCTTCCAGATCCGCTGCCGGAATCCACTCCAGCAGATTTTTTCTTGTAACAAGGACGCGGGCTAAGGTTCTCACTATAGCATCAGCCATCAAATAAGCCTGGTAAGGTATAAAGATAAACTGGAGGATGGCCTGGTACAAACTGGCCCTAACCCCAGTAATGACAGTCTGGCCCTTGCCTCCCTCTACCAGGTGGTAATTCCTGGCCAAAATACCGCCCATTAAATAGGTTACCGTAGGAAAAGTTACAGTAACAATGGCTAATCCCAGCCAAACCAGGCTATTGCCGGGCAGGGCGGCAAAGCCCAGAGAAATCAACACAAACAAGGCGGGGTTTAACAGGCTTCTGCGCAGGTTATCAAATATTTTCCATTTGGACAATGGCGAAAGAGGATTTTTCCTCCACTTTCCCCGCCTGTCTTTTACCCTGGCCGCTAACCAGGGGATTAACTGCCAGTCTCCCCTGACCCAGCGGTGCTGTCGCATGGAAAAGGAATTGTAGCGGGCCGGGTAACCGTCAATTAATTCGATATCGGTAACCAACCCCGCCCTTACGTAACTGCCCTCCAAAAGGTCATGGCTTAATACACTGTTTTCAGGTATAGCCTCTTTGAGTACCTTTTGGAAAGTATCCAGCTCATAAATCCCTTTTCCAGTAAAAATTCCTTCCCCGAAGAGGTCCTGATACACATCAGAAACAGCCGTAGTATAAGGGTCAATACCCCCCTGCCCGGCAAAAATTCTGGAAAAAAGGGTCTTATTGGCGCTGTCAATACTTACCCCGATTCGCGGCTGCAACAATCCGTGTCCTTTAATGACAATTCCTTTTTCCGCGTCAATTACCGGTTTATTCAGGGGATGGGCCATGGTTCCGATCAGTCTTTTGGCAGCGCCCATGGGGAGACTCGTATCGGCATCAAGGGTAATGACATACTTGACAGCAGGTATTTGGCCCGGGTCACAACTGCATATCGTGAAACTGGTATCCTGAGCCCCCCTTAACAGGTCATTAAACTCAATAATCGCTCCTCTCTTCCGTTCCCAGCCCATCCACTGGTTCTGAGCTTCATTAAACCGCCGCTCCCTGTGGAAATAATAGAAAACAGGCCTGTCTTTGGCATAGCGCAGGTTTAATTTTTTGATCCCCTCTAACGCCGTTTCAACGATTACAGGGTCATCTGGCGTATCAGGTGAATCGGCGTCCTTAAAATCGCCCACCAGGGTGAAATAAAGATTATTTTCCTTATTGGCTTGGTAATAAACTTCCAGCTTCTCTAAAAGTTCCCGCACCCTCTTTGCATCAGGCAGGAGGGTTGGAATAATCACCATGGTACTGTTTTCTTCGGGAATACCGTCTTTCAACTCTAATTTTGGCAACACAGTCGGCGCATAGATATGGCTGACGGTAAAATTTACAATATTAATGGCAATATCACTTACAGGTATTAACAGAACAAGCCCCGTTACAAAAAACACCAGAGGCGACACGCCCCCCTGACCGGCAGCATACGTTAAGATTAAGGCCATAATGGCCAGGGTAATCAGAGCGATAGACCCAAAATAAACGGCATAAGGATATCGTTTAAAAAAATTCAAGGCAGCCTTAAGCCCCCCGGGTTTAATACCAATTTGCCTTTCCAACTTTTTTCTGCCGGCGCTGACCAGGTAGTAACCAACATGCCGCACCGGCCCCTCGTTATCTTCCGCCGGCGCCTCCTGCGCACAGCTCAATGCTTTTTGGGCAACTTCAATCTCTGAAATGTTATAAAACTGGGCCATCTTTTCGATGATGTGCCGGTAATGGTCCCTTGACTCAAAATCCATCCGGTTATAAATCCCGGCCGGGTCCTGTCTTAAAATCTCTTCCACCTGACTCAAGGATTCAAAAATCTCATTCCAGTCTATAGCCGCTATCATGCGCAGACTGGTTATGGAATTACCCATGGAAACCTGTCTGGCCGCCTGCATCCGGTGTTCCAGACTGATCAACTTTTCTAAAGAAGACCCCTTTTCTGTAAGTTTCTCATCAAGATATCCCACTGCAGCCGCCGTCTTCCTCCCCTGCTTTCTGAGCATTTGGACCAGAAGTTCAATGAAAGAAGGGTAGACGTCCGGTTTATTGCCTATTTGTTCATTGATTACTCTCCGAACCTCGTTGTCACCCTTGTCTACAGCGCCGACGATCAGGTCGGCCGTGCGGCGCGCCTCATACCGCTGCCTATAATACGCACCTAACTGGTCACAAATGTGGCTGATTTTTTCTATCAGTGCGATTCTGAGCATAACTGCCATAGCCCACAACTCACTCATGGAAAGCGGCTGGCGGGATTGGTAAGCCCTGACAAAATTCATCAGGGTTTTTTCGTCAATCATTCCGTCCGTATGATTGACTAACTCCAAAGCCAGGGCATATATCCTGGGATAGCCTTTCATTTGGTCATTCTTAAGCGCTGGCAGCCGGAAATAGGGTTTCCTGGCAAGAGCGTGTTTAATGTCTTTTACCTGTTCTTCAATAACATAAAAATTATCCAGGAGCCACTCTGCCGTAGAAGACGAAGGTATTCCTCCGCCTGTCTCCCTGTCGATGGTTTTGTAAACTTCCAGGATATGTTTATATTTGCTCCCAATCCGGGTCATTAACCATCTCGGAAACCTGGCCTTTTCCTGTACCAGATGGCTTTTGGCAATTTCCGCCGCGTGTTTTTCTATGTCTTCGGGACCAAGTAGTTTATTGTTCATTTCCATCTTCTCTACTCCGTTTATAGTGCTCATTTTATAAAATCACCATTACCTGATTTTTTGTCCTAACTTATTATGCCCCCCTTTGTGGCTGAAAAACCCACCAATTGGTGGGTTTTTCAATTCTTATAGTACCCTGGAGCTTTTTAAAGTATACGATTAAAATTGCTTCTGAATGGTTATAATTCCCATATAACACAAAGGAGGTATTCTATGCTGATAGTAATTATACGAACCCTTATACTTTTTGTATTTGTCGCCACTGCCATGCGCATTATGGGGAAACGGGAAATTGGCCAGCTTCAGCCATATGAGCTGGTCATAGCAATTATGCTGTCCGAACTTGCCGCCATCCCGATGGAAAACACCGGCATCCCGTTGCTAAACGGAATAACTCCTATTTTAACACTTTTAATGGCCCAGGTAGTTTTATCTTATATTTCACTCAAGAGCAGCCGCGCCCGGGCAGTAATCTGCGGCACTCCCAGCGTACTTATAGAAAACGGTAAAATTAAGGAGAAAGAACTGGCGAGGTTGCGGTATAACATTAACGACCTGTTAGAACAACTAAGGGTTAAAAATGTACCAAATATCTCGGATGTGGAATTTGCCATTCTGGAAACCAGCGGGCAGTTAAGTGTCATACCAAAATCGCAAAAACGGCCGATTGTTCCGGAAGATATGAATCTGCCAACTAAATACGAAGGTCTGCCTTACACGTTGATTGTGGACGGCGAAATAATGTATAAAAACCTTGCAAAACTAAACCTCGATGTCGCATGGTTAAAACAGCAGTTGAACAGCTTTGGTATTGCGGACCCAAAACAGGTCCTTTTTGCCTCTCTTGACACGCAGGGCAATTTATATTATCAGAAAAAATCATAAACTTGGGAGGTTTGCACCGTGAAAACATTTGTCGCTACCCTGGTTGTCTTTGCAATACTCGTTGGGTTTTCGACTTTTACCTATAATTACATTAACAATACCACCGATGACCTTATGGCTCATATCCAGGTAATGGAAAAACACCTCCGGGCCAGGAATTGGCAACAGGCGGAACAGGGCTTCAGTAAACTGAAATCGTCCTGGGACAGGACCAGTTCCAATTGGGCAGTATTTATAGACCACCAGGAACTGGACAGCATCAACATGAGTATGGCCAGATTAAAAAATTATATGGACACCAGAGAAAAACCCGAACTTCTGGCAGAATTGGGAGAACTCAAATTACTGCTTAAACATATCCCTGAAAAAGAGGCATTAAACCTTAAAAATATCCTTTAAACGAACATTGGATTAATGCTTTACTAAAGTGAAGTTTTAAAGTAAAATAACAAGTGTAGTTAACTCTAAAAATTTTACAACTTTCAGGGAAAGGACGATGTTCTGATGAAAAAGTACATTCTAACGGCGCTCCTACTTTTGCTGGCAGCAGTATTGGTTCTGTCCGGTTGCGGCGGTTCCTCCCCTTCCTCCTCCCAGGCAAGTGATCCCTCCTGGGAAAAGGTAAAGGAAAAAGGAGAATTCGTACTGGGGCTTGATGAGAATTTCCCTCCTATGGGTTTCAGGGATGAAAAAGGTGAGATTGTTGGCTTCGACGTGGATGTCGCCAAGGAGGTTACCTCCCGCCTCGGCGTCAAACTCAAGTTACAGCCCATTAACTGGGATGCCAAGGAACAGGAACTCAACACAGGAAACATCGATGCTATCTGGAACGGTTTTACTATTACCGAAGATCGTAAGCAAAATGTCCTTTTCTCCAAACCTTATATGAAAAACCGCCAGGTAATTATTGTCATGAATAATTCCAATTTTACCAATCTTGCCGACCTGGCCGGTAAGAAACTGGGCCTGCAGGCAGGTTCAAGCGCCGCTGACGCCCTGGCGGGAGCAAAGGATTTCAAGGCTAAACTTGGTGAAGTTGTTGAATTTGATGACAACATGACTGCCCTCATGGACCTTGAAAAAGGCGGCATAGATGCCGTCCTTATGGACGAAATAGTGGCCCGTTACTACATCACCATGAAAAACAAGGGCTATAAAGTGCTGGATGAAGCGCTGGCCAGCGAAGAATACGGAATTGGCTTCCGCAAAAATGATAAACAACTGATGGAAAAGATTCAGAGAACCCTCGAAGCTATGGCCAAAGACGGCAAGCTGGCCGAGATTTCTACCAAGTGGTTCGGTAAAGACATTACCACTGTTGGAAAATAACCAATTGGTGCGCCTTAATACCTTCTGAATCAACCAAGCCTTCACAGGGGCCGGTGCCGGGAAGACACCGGCCCTTGTCTTTTTTTGTTTTTCTAATTACAATGAAAAGGACAAATAAAATGGGATAAATAAAATAAACCGGACAAATAAACGGTAAAAGGAGTCAGATAAAATGTTTACGGACATGGATTTGGCGAGTTTCTTGAACCTGATTGGCCTCCTCGCCGGGGGGGCGCTGACGTCATTGCAGATTTTTTTCCTCACCCTGCTGTTTTCCCTGCCCCTGGGACTGCTGGTAGCTATTGGCAGGCTGTCCACAAAAAAATGGATAAGCAACCCCATCAAGTGGTATATTTCTGTAATGCGCGGAACTCCATTACTTTTACAAATCTGGTTCGTTTATTTTACACCGTCTTACATTTTCCCAGGTTTCAGCCTGGACCGGTTTATTGCGGCCGTCATCGCCTTTTCCCTGAACTATGCCGCCTATTTTGCGGAAATATACAGGGGTGGCATCCTGTCCATACCCCGGGGACAATATGAAGCCGCAGCCGTGCTGGGCTTTACCAGGACACAGACTTTTGTCAGAATAATCCTGCCTCAGGTAATAAAAAGGATCCTGCCCCCTGTCAGCAACGAGGTTATTACCCTGGTAAAGGATACTGCCCTGGTTACGGTCCTTGGCATCTCCGAACTATTCAGGGTTGCCAAGAACGAATCTTCAAGAATTTTTTCCACTACACCTATTTTCGTGGCCGGCTTGTTCTACCTGATCATGAATTGGGCGGTAGAAAAGGTTTTTCATACCCTTGAAAGAAGACTGGGTTATTACAGGTAGGAGGAATAAAAATAATGCAGATGCTCAAGGTTCATAACTTACACAAAAGCTATGACGGCAAAGAAGTGCTGTCCGGTGTTTCTTTTGAGGTGAAAAAGGGAGAAGTGGTAGCTGTCATAGGTCCCTCAGGCTCGGGGAAGAGTACTGTGCTGCGCTGCCTTAATCTGCTGGAAAAAATTGACCGCGGCACTATTGTAGTCGGGGGAGAAGTCATGGCCGATACCACCGGGGAGGGAAAAGTGCTTTATGCCCCTGAAGCACATCTCCGTAAGATCAGGCTTCGCCTCGGTATGGTGTTTCAAAACTTTAACCTTTTCCCCCACTTTTCCGTTCTGCAGAACATAACGGAGGCGCCGGTTCACGTGGCAGGCATGGACCGCAGCAAAGCCAGGGACCTGGCTATGGAATTACTGGAAAAGATGGGCCTGAGCGATAAGGCCGATGCCTATCCTTACCAGCTTTCAGGAGGGCAAAGCCAGCGTGTGGCTATCGCCAGAGCCCTGGCCATGAAACCTGACATATTGTTTTTTGATGAACCCACATCAGCATTGGACCCCGAACTTACGGGCGAGGTTTTAAAAGTCATGCGGGTCCTGGCAGCGGAACACATGACCATGGTGGTGGTAACCCATGAAATGAATTTTGCCCGCGATGTGGCGGACAGGGTAATTTTTATGGACAAGGGCCAAATCGTGGAGCAGGGAAACCCCCGGGAACTGATAGATAATCCTTCAAACGAAAGAATCAGGGCATTTTTGCGCAACTTTTCCAGCGCCTGATTGATATGGATATCTCATACCCCATCACCGCCCAGAGCTGGTCGTTACTTATTGATAAAGTGTTAAATGAATACCGGCAGATGGTATAGGTCAAAAAACCGGGGCTTGACTCCCCGGTTTTTCTCATACAAAACTAACGTTTTGTAGTTTTTTCTTGACACTAGGGTATCTGTTCAGGTCCATATGAGGCAGGAAAAGTCCCGATGTAAACTTTTTCATAAATTCCCGGTTGTTATTCAGCTCAAAATAAGTAATACTTTTGGCCAAGGTCTCAGCTTCATCAATTTTCTCCCTTGACAGCAGGGCAAGTCTGGCGCCTTCAAGAGAGCTGTTACCAAGGGAAATAATATTTTGCCGGGGAATGTCCGGGTACAATCCAATCGTTATGGCAGATTCCGGGTCTATGTATGCACCAAAGGCTCCGGCGGCATAAAATTTTTCCAGCTCTTTAAAAGAACAGCCTACCCCTTCCATTAATACCTCCACTGCCGCCGTAACAGCGGCCTTGGTTTTTAAAAGGCTGCGAATATCCTTCTGGGAAACAACTATATCCTGTCCCGTCGCCGTTTCCTGGGCGCCGGCAATCACAAATGCACCGGAATCATCATTAAACCGGCCTGAACGGTCAATAATACCTGCTACCAGCATCTGAGCCATGCAATCGATTAACCCCGAACCGCAAATACCCCTGGGCTTAACGGAACCGATTACTCTATAATCAGTTTGAAGCGTTGCCGGATCAATACTTACTTTGTAAATAGCACCGGCTTCTGCCCGCATTCCATGCTCAGCAGCGCCACCTTCCAAGGCCGGCCCGGCCGCACCGGCACAAGTCACCAGCCACTCGTTGTTGCCCAAAACCATTTCGCCGTTGGTCCCGATGTCAACCAGAAGAGATAATTCGGGTTTCTGATGCATTCCGCTTACCAATAAACCGGCAATCACATCACCTCCGACATAACTGCCCACATTCGGTAAACAATAGAGAGGGGCTAAAGGGTTGATAGCCACACCCACTTCGATAGCCTTTAGAATGCCGGGGCTGTTAACTACCGGAATATACGGTTCACGGCATATGTTTGCCGGGTCCAGTCCCAGGAAAAGATGAATCATGGTGGTATTTCCGGCAACCACCATGGCATAAATCTTGTTCTGTTCCACATTGTGTTCAGAAACTACCTGCTGTATCTGCCCGTTGATAGTCTCAAGGACAGCCTGGCGAAGTTTTTCCCTTCCGTTTTCTGTGCTGCCCAGGTAAATCCTCGTTAATATGTCGTCACCGTATTTTACCTGTCCATTATAAGAGGAAACATTGCCCAGGACTTCTCCTGAAGCTAGGTCCACAAGGTAAAGTACGGTGGTGGTAGTCCCAATGTCCAGAGCCAACCCGTAATAGTTGCCTTTGCCAACCTCCGGTTCTATGTCAATTACCCAGGGGTTTTCTTTTGCCTGGGCCACAATAACCGAAACCTGCCAATCCCCTTCCAGGAATACAGATGGCAGTTTCCTCATCACTTCAAGAGGAATATGCACTCCCTTGAGGGATTCCGGCAAATAACGGCGCAACCGGTCCACATCACCCTGATTGTCTGTTAAGCCCGGCATTTTAATTTTTACAGTATACCTTTGGGCCAGTGGATTTAACTCTACTTTGTTTCTCTGTCCATAATCTAAAATAGTTTGCATATTATCACCTACGTATTATTAAGTAATAAATCAAAATCTACATTGTTCTTTATCAATTCCAAGGTGTTGCCTATTTGGCAGGTATCAATATCAATATCTTTTCCCTTTGGTATTTTACCTAAAGTAGGTATATTGGTCATCTTTTCGATTATTTCAGGATTGGTTTTTTCCGACAGGGTTAAATTGTTTATATCAAATCCATTATAAATTATTCCCTTGATTTTCAAGCCCAATTGCTCTGCACACCTGACAGTAAGAACAGTATGGTTAATAGTTCCCAAATCAGGTCTGGCGACAATGATAACCGGTAAATTGAATTCTTTGATTAAGTCAGGTAATAAGAAGCCCGTACCTTTTAAGGGAACAAAAAGGCCACCGGCCCCCTCGACAATTACTATTTGGTATTTTACACACAAGCTTACGAAATCCTCTTTTATTTTGTCTATCTCTATGGATACCTGGCTTAGCTCCGCCGCTAAACTGGGAGCCAGAGGAGGCACAAGGGAATATGTATTAAACTTATCATCAGGTAAATCAGCAACCTTTTTATAGAATTCCACATCTGGAGCCCGCAAACCGTCTTCACCGGCAACTGCTCCACTCTGAACAGGTTTATAGGGTACGGCGTCAATTCCCCTTTCCCGTAAGGCCCCTGTTAATCCTGCGGTAACAAAAGTTTTTCCTACCCCGGTATCGGTGCCGATAATGAAAAAACCTTTAGCCATTTCTGTCCCTCCATTTTTTGGTGTGAAACATATGTATATCTTAGTTAATTTACCACCGATTTGTCAACCCATCGCAAAATATGGGTTGACCAAAGAGTAAATTGAACTATATAATTTAGTTAACTATTTGCAAAAAATGGGTTAACAAATGAATTTTAAAATGCAACACTTGGGAGAGATGTGTACTATGCGGGAAAAACTTTACAACATCAAAATGCGGGCAGCTAAAGGCGGCAGGCATGAAAAAGGCGGCCAGCATATTTCGGGAGCAGAGAGAATTGTCTCCGGGGAGAATATTAAAGATATTGTTTCTGACCTTCTAGACCGGGCAATTTATCACAGTAAAGGGCAAGCCGATTTTATTAATATCTCTTTGGAAGAAATTAAAATGAATGACATTGCCTATATCCCATCCTTACCGATAATTACGGTTAAGGTTAATGATTATCGGGCAGGGCGAAAAGGCTTAATAAAAATTCTGGAAAACATAGGCCTATCTTTTTACCAGGCAAAAACAATTCTATCCTATTTAGAAGAGAGTCCGGCTATGAGGGGCGCTATGCTCGTTGAGATTAATTCCCTGGAAAGAATAGAGCCTGATTTTGAGAGGGGGGTTAGGGCTACCGGCATGGATTGGGAACAAAATATTGTGCCCCAGTTGAATGATTTGCTTGCCAGAGAAGGCATAAATAATACTCACGTTAAGGAAGCGCTGGCCTTAGCCAGTAAAGTTAGCCGGGCGCCGGGAATAGTTGCTGAAATCTGCTGGTCAGATGACCCTGATTATACTGCGGGTTATGTAGCTTCTAAAAAGTTAGGCTATGTCAGGTTTACCAATTTAAAACCCCTGGGGGTTAAGAAAGGCGGCAGGGTATTTTGTTTTGACAAAAGCCTGGCGTCTTTAGAACAATGCCTGTTCTGGCTGGAAAAGCAAGTAACAATTGTAAATGAACTGAGCCCTTACCGGGGGAATTATACCTTAACTGAGTTTTTAAAGGAGATTGGATATGGAGAGAATAACTGCAGCTTTGCAAGAAATAAAAGAAAAGGGGTTATACAGGGAGTTTAAGTATTTAAGCGCTGCCCAGGGCCCCCATACGGTAATAGACGGAAAAAAGGTAATCTTGATGGCTTCTAACAGTTACCTGGGGTTATGTGTTGATAAAAGGTTAAAAGAAGCGGCTATTGCTGCCATAAACAGATATGGAGTGGGCTCGGGAGGGTCCAGATTGACAACCGGCAGCTACGAATTACATAGAGAACTGGAAAAAAAACTGGCCCAATTTAAAGGCATGGAAGGGGCTTTGGTCTTTAACACCGGATATATGGCAAACTTAGGAGCTATCACAGGTCTTACCGATAAAGACTGGGTTATTTTCAGTGATGAATTAAATCATGCCAGTATTATTGACGGCTGTCGTTTGAGCAGAGCGCGGACAATTGTTTACAAGCACTGTGACATGGGGGATTTAGCTAAAAAAGTAAAGGAATACAAAGGTTATCCCGGTATAATCGTAACCGACGGTGTATTCAGCATGGATGGAGATATAGCACCTCTACCGGAAATAGTGGAAATTGCTGCAAAAAACAATTTACTGACAATGGTTGATGATGCCCATGCAACAGGTATTTTGGGAAAAACAGGCTCAGGGACGCCGGAGTACTTCGGCCTGAAAGATAAGATAGACATTCAAATGGGTACCTTAAGCAAAGCTTTAGCCGGTGAAGGTGGATTTATAGCCGGTAAGCAATATCTAATCGATTTTCTCCGGAATAAAGCCCGGAGCTTTATCTATACCACTGCCTTATCGCCGGGGATAATAGCTGTAGCCTTAAAGGCATTAGAAATAATTGAGAAAGAACCGGAAAAAAGAAAAGGATTATTAATAAAAGCCCAGTGGTTACAGAACCGGCTGCAGAAAATCGGTTTTCAAGTATTGACGAGTCAAACCCCCATCATTCCTATCATAATTGGTGATGCAGAAAAAGCAGTTGAGTTTAGCAAACAATTATTAGAAGAGGGTATTTTTATCCCTGCTATCAGACCACCCACTGTACCTCAGGGGACCAGCCGTTTAAGGCTGACTTTAATGGCAACCCATTCCCTGGAAGATATAAACCATGTTTTAACAAAAATCCAGGAAATAGGGAAAAAATTGAAGATTATATCTTAAGAAAAGATATCTTAAGAAAAGAGCAGACCAATGAATAACAAGGAGTTGTTTTATTATGAATGAACTGCAAAAAAAGGATTTACAATACATATGGCATCCATGTTCTCAGATGAAAGACTATGAAGACTTCCCCCCCATTGTTATTGAACGGGGGAAAGGTCCTTATTTAATAGATGTGGAAGGTAATTCTTACCTGGATGCCGTCTCAAGCTGGTGGGTTAATCTTTTTGGCCACAGCAACGAGAGGATAAATCAGGCTCTGAAAAGACAGTTAGAAAAATTAGAGCATGTTATTTTCGCTAATTTCTCCCATGAACCTGCTATAGAATTAGCAGAACGGATAGTGCAAATAACTCCCCCTGGATTAAATAAAGTATTTTTTGCCGACAACGGTTCTTCGGCAGTAGAAGCTGCCCTAAAACTCAGCTTTCAGTATCATCAGCAAACAGGTAATGCTAAAAAAACCAAATTTGTAGCAATTACCGATGCTTACCATGGTGAGACTCTTGGCTCCCTTTCTGTAGGAGATATCGATTTATACAGTAAGATTTATAAACCACTTTTACTACAAACCTATAAAGCTAAAGGCCCTGATTGTTACCGCTGCCCTTATGGTAATGAACGGGATACCTGTAGCGCTGAATGTTTTGAACATATGGAGAAGCTGGCAGGAAAAAAACATGAAGAAATCTGTGGTGTTATTATAGAACCCCTCATCCAGTGTGCGGCAGGAATGAAAATTTACCCACCGGTTTATCTGAAAAAGCTGAGGAAACTCTGTGATAAATATGATATCCATTTTATTGCCGATGAGATTGCAGTAGGCTTTGGCCGGACAGGTAAAATGTTTGCCTGTGAACATGCCGGTGTAAGTCCTGATATCATGTGTTTATCTAAAGGGATCACGGCAGGATACTTACCCTTATCCCTGGTTGTCGTAACCGATGAAATTTATGATGCTTTTTACTGTGAGTATACAGAACTAAAGGCTTTTTTGCACAGCCATAGCTATACCGGCAACCCGTTAGCCTGTGCCGCTGCCTGTGAAACCTTAAACATTTTTGAAGAGGAAAATGTTTTAGAGAAAAATAAAGAAAAATCAAAGCTTATCAGTGATATAGTCAGGGACGCTTTTGATGATCACCCATATGTAGGCGAGTTTAGACAATTGGGTATGGTTGGAGCATTAGAACTGGTAGAAGACAAAGAAACCGGGAAAGGCTTTGATTGGAAAAAGCGTGTGGGCTACCAGATATATAAGATAGCTGTTAAAAAAGGAGTTCTCCTGCGCCCCTTGGGAAATGTCATCTATTTCATGCCACCTTATGTTGTAGAAGAAAAAGATATCAGGTTCATGGTCAAAATAGCCTGTCAGTCTATAAATGAATATTTTGGTTTATAGATAGTTCTATGACTTTCAGGAAATATGAATAGCAATATAATTCTTTCGGGCAATTACATCGTCTTTTCTTGTATTCCTTCGTAAAATTTCGGCAAATTGCTGTAATACCTGATCACCTACTATATGCCCGTATGTATCATTTATACTCTTAAAATTGTCCAGATCTATTAGAAGCAGAGAAATTGGACCTTTTGTTTTCAGTTCCGACAGTTTTGTATAAAAATATTTCCTGTTATGCAGGCCTGTTAGCGCGTCAGTATTAGCCTCCCGGTTTAATCTTTTAATTAAAATACCGCAAATTGTGCTAATCACCGTCTGGATTATTGCCATGGGCAGCCATAAAAAACCTTGCCTGCCCTGGTAATATCCGTCAGCTAAAAACGTTATCAACAATAAGAACAGCCCGACCGATAATAAAATAACAGGAGCAAATTTATACATTTTCTCTCTCATCTAATCCCCCTTTAGGCCTCCACCTTTACGAAAATACTCCACAATATATTTATCGATTTTCTGACTGATTTTCAGAAGAATTTCCTTGCTCATATTCATATTGGCCGCATTATTAAGGATTTTCCGGGCCATTTCTATCTTATCTCTTTTATTCACCAAGTTCACTCCCTGTAAAAATACCTAAACATAATTTTACATCAAATATTGGCTTTTTGCAAATAATAAATATATGCACATAGCAAATTCTAGTGCGCCTTAAATTCAGGTAAAGTAATGGCAGTGGGGAGTGAAAAAAGTGAAGAAAAAGTCAGAAATAGATCACAAGGCCATCGGGCAGAGAATACGGGAAGAAAGAGAAAAGCTCGAACTATCACGGGAAAAGTTTGCAGAAATCATCGGGCTTTCAGATTATTATGTCGGGCAATTGGAACGCGGCGAAAGGCAAATGAGTCTTCGCGTTTTATTTAAAATTGCCAAATGTTTGCATGTATCATTAGACTACCTGATTTTTGGGAAAACTGTTCATGATACCTATCAGGTTCAGGATGCCCGGAATACCTATAAAGCAGTTGAGGATAACAAATACAAAGAGATAAACATTTTACTCGACAAATGTTCTCCGGAAGAACTGGAATTAGTCAAAAAACTTATAAAAACTATTCTTCCTTATACAGGGAAAAATTAAAAGAAAGGGATAAGTAGAATAAGCCCTGCATTTACAGAGCTTTGCACTTATCCCTTTTCTATTCTTTACCTTTAGTTTTCGTAAAAGCTAAGTTACGGTAAAATATTATAAGTAGTGTATGAAAAGGGATGGAGCCGCCAGTGGAAGAACAGTTAGTGCATTTCTTTAACGAATATCAGAGCCAAGCAGTATTACTTAGTATTATTTTAAGCATAGTGGTTGCCATTATGGGGGTATTGCCCAGCTTTTTCATCACCGCGGCCAACATAACCTTCTTCGGTTTCTGGCCGGGAACGCTGATTTCCTTTATTGGTGAAGCGCTAGGGGCGTCAATCTCTTTTATCATTTACCGCAAAGGTCTTCAGCATGTCATCCATCCCTATTTAAAGCAATATCCCCGGCTTATGAAATTGACTAACAGTACCGGCAGGGAGGCTGTTTATCTCATATTGTTACTGAGGGTTATGCCCTTGATGCCTTCCGGGTTGGTTACTCTGGCAGCCTCAATGGGGACAATTTCCGTGTTGTCTTTTACTGTGGCCAGTTCTTTGGGGAAAATACCGGCATTGTTGCTGGAAGCCTTTTCAGTTTATCAAATTATGAAAATTAACCGGCTGAAAAGCTGGCTTTTGGAATTAATTTTGGTCTATGCCATTTACCGGCTTTGGCGAAAAACCAAAAAATGAAACTTTGTCCATTTTTATTATGCAATAAGTACTCAAACAGGCTATAGCGAGACATAACCCCTCCCCGCCAGTCTAATCCATCACTCAGACTGTGGTAGCCAGTATGCATGTAAGGAATACCGGCAAATCCTTAAAGGTTATCTCAAAGTATAAAACAAGGACAGAAGCCCGTTTAAGTATATTCGAGTACATCGAGGTATTTTATAACCGTGTTCGCCTTCATTCAAAACTTGGATATAAATCGCCGCTTGACTTTAAGAACTCCATAAAAGCAGCATAATTAAAAAATTATGAAAAACAAAAAATCAGGGCAGTCCCGCCATTCTTTGTTTCTAATTTATCGGAGAAGGTCACTTCTCCCTAGTTTTTAATTCCTGACCAGCCCACTGTATCCTTCTTAATTGAAAGTTCCTTCTGCTTTCCTTCACCGAATCAAGATACGGCTTCGTGAAGGGCATCTTGTCCAAATGTTTTCAAGGAGTCCCCTTATTCCTATCTTGCTGCCAATCAAACTTACGGTGGTCCTTTCAGGTTTTTCGGTAGAGTTTAGCATTTCTTTGGCTACCGCTTTTACTCAGGCTAATATCTCCCTATCCCTTTTTTTCTCAATACCGACATTCTTCAGTAACATCAGGCCCTGTCCTTACATATACAAACCCACAGTCACAGGAAAATGTTCCTATAGGTTTTTTACATCGTTACTGTAGGAGATTTTTAATTGCTTTACCACGGATTTAAGGTAATGTAATGTTCCGCCGCAGGGTTAAGGCACGGCCAAAGGGCCAAAAATCCCTCTCGGTAAAATTGTATAATAAAAAAATCTTTATTTCATTGTTAATCGTGTAACAAATGTGTTATAATTAAAATATAATGCGATACAAAATTAACATATAAGTTAAGGAGGGGGTTGCATGAGTGATAGATTACTCAAAAACCTTGGGGAAAAACTTCAAGAAGCGAGAAAGAAAAGCGGTTTGACCCAGGATCAGGTTGCCAAAGTCCTCGGAATAAATAAGGTCCAGTTATCCTATTATGAAACTGGAGCAAGGGAAATCAACCTTACCCTGTTACAGGAATTGGCAGGTTTATATGGGTATTCGGTCGGTTATTTTCTCGGTAATGAGCAAGGACAAGAACCGGAAGTAGAAATAGCCTTCAGAGCCGACGAGTTTTGCAAAGAAGATTTAGAAACCGTCGCTTTTGCAAAGACTTTTTTGCGTAATCTCTGCGAGATGAGAGCTCTTCTGGGGAGGTGACAAGATGAATTATGATGAAATAAAATTTAAGGCAGCAGAAACAAGAAAAAATCTTGGGAATGGACAATATGACAGGGTAGATATATTCAGAGTGTTAAAAGACATCGAAAACATTTCCCTGATAATAACCAAAATAACGGGAAATATCTCAGGCTTTTTTATGCGCAATAAAGAGGCTGGGCTTATTGTAATAAATGCCAGCAGAAGCCTCGGACACCAGTATTTTACGGCTGCCCATGAATTTTACCACATTAAATATGATCTTGGTATGTCGGGAAGAGTCTGTCCCATTAATAAATTCGAAGAAAATTACCAAAACGAACGCGATGCCAACCACTTTGCGGCTCATCTCCTGGTACCAGACAATGCCCTTGAGTATATGATCCTAAAAAGAACTAAGGGAAAGCAGATTACCCTAAACGATGTAATATTTTTAGAGAACTACTTCCAGGTAAGCCATAAACTAATGCTTATCCGCCTGAAAAGTATCGGAGCGATTACCAGTAAACAATACGACTCCATGAAAAAAAATATAATTAAAAACGCCGCTCGGCTTGGTTACAACACTGACCTGTATCGTAATACAGAAGATAAGGGCACACAAATCTATTCTGATTATGCAGAGCTTGCCCAGACCCTTTTGGACAGTGGCAGGATAACTTACGGGAAGTACGAAGAATTGCTTTTGGACGGCGGCTATGCAGACATTCTGTACGGGGATAATGAAGAATCAGAAGGTGCGGAAAATGCATTTGAAGATGCCGATAGTGTTTGATAACGACTGCATTGCTTCATTTTCGTGGATTAATCGTTTGGACATCATTAACACCCTCTTCCCAGGGCAAATCATTATCCCCGAAGCCGTTTACAGAGAGTTAAGCAAGATGAAGAAAACAAAATATCCTTATGTGTTTTACAGCATTGAAAAGGAAATAAACGCTAAAAACTTCACTAAAAAAGACATCGGCGTTACAGATCCGTATATAAACGAGTATTTACAATTAACTGCCATGGACAATCCCAAAAGGATAGGCCGTGGTGAAGCAGCAGCCATAGTTTTAGCCAAATCGCTCAACGGCACCTTGGCCAGCAACAACTTAAGTGATGTGTTGGACTATATCAAGGGCGGCCACCCGCCTCTAATATGTACAGAACATATTTTATATTATTACTGGAAAGCCAAATACATATCGACCGAAGAAGGACAAGCTCTATGGCAGGCAATGAAGGCAAAGAAAAGAGCGCTCCCCGATTATGACTTCAATTATGTGATAAACAAATTTTACAGGTGACCGTTAATTCCGGCTTTAGCTTATACTTCCACCCTCTGCAGTCTCTCATAGACCTCAGGGAGCATCAACTCCATCAAAGCGCCGGCAAACTGTTCGTCATCGATAATTTTCATAAAGAATTTTTCATTCTGGCCCATTCTGTCCACCACTTCGCCCATAAATGCTTTTTGGAAAGCATAACGGAAATCTTCCATAGAATTGTTCTTTGCTTTTGTGGAGGGGTGACTGGGCTACCCCACCCACCCCTCCTATAGACCGGCTTGAAAATATTGGAGCGGAGGAATTATTTAAGCTCCCCTCAATCGTGCTAATTTGACTTTGTCTACAGCCTGAAGCGCCCCGCAGGGCGCTTCTTTCATTCCACAGTCACGCTTTTCGCCAAATTCCTCGGCTTATCCACGTCGCAGCCTCTGGCCACCGCAATATGGTAGGCCAGCAGTTGCAGCGGGATTACCGTCAGCACGGGAGCCAGGACATTTTCCGTCTCCGGAATATAGACCACATGGTCCACAACCTTCTGCAATTCCGTATTACCCTTAAAGGTAACCCCGATTACCTGGGCGCCGCGCGCTTTGACCTCTTTTATATTGCTCACCATTTTATCGTACAGGTCCGTTTGGGTGGCCAGCGCAACTACCGGCACATCATCCACAATCAGGGCCAGGGTACCGTGCTTCAGTTCCCCCGCGGCATAAGCCTCGGCATGCATATAAGAGATTTCTTTCAACTTCAGGCACCCTTCCATGGCCACCGCATAATCAAGGCCACGGCCCAGGAAGAAGGTGTTCTGGCATTCCGCGTATTTTTTCAGGAAACTCTGCAGGTCTTCCAGATCATCAAGAATAGTCTGCACCTGGTCGGGAATTTCCCGCATCCCGGTGATGAGCCGTTCCGCATAAGCAGCATCAATTGTACCCCGTACCTGAGCGAAATGGATGCCCAGCAGGAACATGGCGATTAACTGGGTAGAATATGCCTTTGTCGAAGCCACGGCAATTTCCGGGCCGGCCCAGGTGTACAGGACATCGTCCGCCTCCCGCGCCACGGAGCTGCCGACCACGTTGGTAACAGCCAAAATCCTGGCCCCCGCTTTTTTCGATTCCCGCAAAGCCGCCAGGGTATCGGCAGTTTCACCGGACTGGCTGATGACAATAACCAGGTCGCCCGGATGAATTATCGGGTTCCGGTAGCGGAACTCGGAAGCAATATCCACGGTAACAGGAATCCGGGCCAGGTCCTCAATGACATATTTGCCTACCACACCCGCATGATAAGCCGTACCGCAAGCAACAATAAAGATGTGCCGTAAATCTTTAATCTCTTCTTCAGTCAGACTTAATTCGTTTAATACCACCCGCTTATTGTCAGCCGATATCCGGCTGCTGAAGGTTTCCCTGATGGCCCTGGGCTGCTCATAAATTTCTTTCAGCATAAAATGCGGGTAGCCGCCTTTTTCAGCAGCTACAGCATCCCACTGGACATGGAATACTTCTTTTGTAATCTTATTGCCCTGCGTATCGGTTATTTTTACACCGTCAGCAGTAATAACGGCAATCTCGCCGTCATTTAAAATAAAGTTGTCTCGCGTATGGGCCAGGGTAGCGGGGATATCGGAAGCCAAAAAATACTCACCGTCGCCCAGACCTACAACCAGGGGGCTGTCCTTCCGGGCAGCCACAATCTTATCCGGCTCGTTTTTACTGATCACGGCCATGGCATAAGAGCCTTCAATCTTTGTAATCACCTGTTGTACGGCCTTTTCCAGGTCGCCGTCATAAAAATGCTCCACCAGGTGCGGCAATACTTCCGTATCAGTTTCTGATTTAAATTTATGACCCTGCGCTTCCAGCCACTCCCTGAGCTCCAGGTAATTTTCGATGATCCCGTTATGCACAACAGCAATCACCCCTGTACAATCCGTATGGGGGTGGGAATTAACGTCCGAAGGCCGTCCGTGCGTCGCCCAACGGGTGTGGCCAATGCCTATATTTGCTTCCGGCGTATAAGCATCCAATTTCTCCTCCAGTTTCGATAACCTGCCAACACTTTTCGCCACCAACACCTTACCCTGTTCTATCACCGCAATACCTGCCGAGTCATACCCACGGTATTCCAGTTTCTTCAAGCCGTCTATCAATACGGGCACCACCGACTTAGGCCCTATATACCCAACAATGCCACACATTACACATTCACTCCCATGTTTTCAATCCGTAAATTCTACCTCATAACAACAAATCCTTTTCCACCCGGCAGCATTTGTCCCGCGCATCACTGCCCGGTTTTGGCTGCCTTTAACGGTCGTGTCAACCGAGGGGTACCCGCCGAATAACTCGATAAACCCCTTCCTCGTCAACTCAAACCGTCAGGCCAAAACACCGGCTTGAGTTCAGGCGCTTTACCTCTATTCAATTGTCCGCCTGTAATGGTACCGCATCCCCCCTTTCCAAAGCTCCTTACCCCGTGGCGCCAAAGGCGCCAGGGGTCAATCGGAAGGTTTGCTCCGCAAACCTTCATTTGATTGCCAACTATCAACTGTTAACTATCAACTGCCAACTGTCAACTGCCAACTGTCAACTGTTAACTGTCAACTGCCAACTGTTAACTGCCAACTGCCAACTGTTAACTGTCAACTATACCTACCCTGCCACCCGGGAAATCACGGCCGCTATATCATCAACCAGGTTCTGCAGCATCTCTTCCTCGGGGCCTTCTGCCATTACCCGAACCAGCGGTTCCGTCCCCGACGGCCGGACCAGGATACGGCCTTTACCGGCCAGCTTGGCTTCGCCGGACCTGATGGCAGCCAAAACCTCGGGATTCTCCATGGCCCCTTTCTTATCGGCCACCCTGACATTAACCAGCACCTGGGGAAACTTCTCCATCTGACCGGCCAGTACCCCTAGGGTCCTGCCGCATTCCTTCACTACCGCTACCAACTGTAGTCCCGTTAGGATCCCGTCACCGGTGGTATTGTGTTCCAGGTTAATAATATGGCCCGATTGCTCGCCGCCAAATACAGCGCCCGTTCTGAGCAGTTCCTCCATGACATAACGGTCGCCCACCCTGGTTTCCAGCACCTTTATACCGGCTTCCTTCAAACCAATGTGCAGACCAAGGTTACTCATTACCGTAACCACCACCGTATTCTGCGGCAGGCGGTTCTTCTCCTTCAGGTATTTACTGCAAATAAGCATCATATAATCGCCGTCTATAATGTTTCCCTTTTCATCCACAGCAATGACCCGGTCGGCGTCGCCGTCATGGGCCAGACCCAGATCCGCCTTTTCCAGCACTACTCTTTTACTCAGCTCCTCAGGGTGAGTGGAACCGCAATGGTAATTTATATTAATCCCGTCGGGGTGGTTAAAAATAGGTATGACTTCTGCCCCCAGTTCCCTGAAAATACGGGGAGAAACCCTGTAAGCAGCGCCGTTGGCGCAGTCAATAACCATTTTCAGTCCCCTTAAGTCCACAGGCACTCTTTTTTTAACAAAATTCACATACCGGTCTTCAGCATCATGAATGTCATAAACACGCCCTACTTCCGGACCAACAGGGGTAGGAATGTTGTCCAGGCCCGATTTGAGCAGTTCTTCAATACGGTCCTCCACTTCGTCAGGCAGTTTAAAGCCTGTAGCGGAAAAGAACTTGATACCGTTATCTTCCACGGGGTTGTGAGAAGCTGAAATGACTACCCCGGCAGCAGCCCCCAGGTCCCTGGTCAAAAATGCAATGGCTGGAGTAGGCATGATGCCGACCTTGAACACATCCACGCCTACAGAACAAATGCCTGCAATCAAAGCGGCTTCCAGCATATCGCCCGATATCCTGGTATCTTTACCGATTACAATCTTCGGCTTTTCTTTCCCTTCACAATCCCTGGCCAACACAAAAGCGCCGGCCTTACCCAGCTCATATGCCAACTGCGGGGTGAGCTGCGCGTTAGCTACCCCCCGCACGCCATCGGTGCCGAAATATTCACCCATCAGTTTCCTCTCCCTTTCTATACTTCTTGATAATGGCTTCCGCTATCCGCAAGCCGTCAACAGCCGCGCTTATGATTCCCCCGGCATAACCGGCGCCCTCGCCGGCCGGATAAACACCGGCAATACCTACCGCATTATATTCCTCATCTCTAACGATGCGCACAGGGGCGGAAGTACGGGTTTCCACCCCTGTTAAAACAGCATCGGGGTAACCAAAGTTCCGAATTTTTTTATCAAAATCCTCTATAGCCATTTCCAGCATCTCCGAAACAAATTCCGGCAAACAGCCATGCAAATCTGCCGGCGTTATGCCCGGCCGGTAGCTGGCTAAATCCAAATCAACATTATCCGAAGCCCTACCCGCCAGGAAATCCTCCACCCTTTGGACAGGTGCGTTGTAGTTTTTGCCGCCCACCTGGAAAGCAAGCATTTCCCATTTTCTCTGAAACTGCACGCCGGCCAGCGGCCCTTTGGCCCCAAAATCATCGGGCAGGACGGAAACCGCTACGGCGCTGTTAGCAATCCCCGAGTTACGGGCAAAATAACTCATACCGTTAGTTACAACTGTATCCTTTTCCGAGGCAGCCGCCACTACCTGTCCACCCGGACACATGCAAAAAGTATAAGCTGCCCGGTCCAGTTCCTTGTTCTTATATACCAGTTGGTAATCAGCCGCTCCTAAACTGGGGTGGTTGGCATACTTCCCGTATTGAGCCTCATTGATCAATTGCTGTGGATGTTCAATGCGCACCCCCATGGCGAAAGCCTTTTGTTCCAGGTAAAACCCCTGCTCCACCAGCATCCGGTATGTATCACGGGCGCTGTGTCCGATAGCCAGGACAACTGCCCGGGCCGGAATCCGCTCCTTCCCGTTAACTTCCACCTCAGTGACAGCGCCGTGCTGGTGAAATATATTGGTCAATTTGGCCTGAAAACGTACCTGACCGCCCAGTTCTATGATGCGGTTTCTGATATTTTTCACTACGGCACGTAATTTATCAGTACCGATATGAGGCTTGCTCAGGTATAAAATTTCTTCCGGCGCCCCGGCAGCGACAAAAGTCTCAAAAACCCTGGTTACCCTGGGGTCATTAATGCGGGTAGTCAGTTTGCCGTCGGAAAAGGTACCCGCTCCCCCTTCGCCAAATTGAACATTGCATTCAGGATCTAAAGCCCTGTTTTCCCAAAAGTCCAGTACTTTGGCCGTACGCGTCTCCACATCATATCCCCGTTCCAGTACCAGAGGTCGGTAGCCATACTCCGCCAGCAGAAGGGCGGCAAACAGCCCGGCCGGCCCGGTTCCGACAATAACAGGCCGGTCCCCCAAAGGTATATTTCCCGGTACAAGCGGCGCATTTGGTTGTTCTGTCACGGGGGTAAGGCCGTGCTTTCCGGCAATCCTCCTGCCCGTCTTCTCAGGAAGCTCAATTTCAACGGAATAGACAAAATGAATATTATCTTTCTTCCTCGCGTCAACAGCTTTTTTTAAAACCTGGCAGTTTAATAATTCTTCCGGAAAAATCCTCAATTTCCGGCAAATTTTTTGGGGTAATAGGGAACTTTCTTCATCCAGACCCAGTCTGATATTATGTAGTCGGAAGCGCATACCTAACCCCCTCAGTACGTAGGGACAACAGTTTATATATTATTAAACATTAGAATTATTATATCCCTGTGGTTTCGCCATGTCAATTACAGTCACTTTATATTACGCGGGGCAAGATGAAAAAGGTTACTGGTTCTCCGGCACAATCTTCACCAGAACCTTTACAGTGACGGCGCTGGCCTTTAATCCGGGCGGTAAAACTAAGGCCGCTTCCTGGTAAATATCAGCATTGGCCCCGGCAATATTTAAAGGAGCAGTACTGACTTGATCAATGGACCTGACCAGGTCTGCACGTCCAAAAACACTTACTGTGGCAAGCTCAGGTACAATATTGGACACGATATATCCCGGCGCCGGCTGACCTTCCAGGACAGGTTTTACGGGCACTACCCTGCTGGGCATGTCCAACACCACCGGCACAAATACTTCTACTCTGGAAGGTAAAATACTGACCAGGTTGCTATCCAGAACATTGCCGTTTTTATCAACGGCCTGGACGGGCATCTTGCCGTGGAACCCGTCCTTCGAACCGGTAAAATTAACCTGTACAATGGCTGATTCCACCTTTTTGAGCAAGCTCCCCGGCCCTTTTATGATAACCCTTACAGGGTCAAAAACAGGGTCCAGCAGCCGGTAACCTCTGGCCGGTTTTCCCGTTTGCTTCAGTCTAATGGGAACCTGCTTTTCAAAAACTTTTTCCAATCGTACAGTGACTTCTGGGGGGGAGATATCGACCACTGTGACCCCTTCCGGCACGGCGACCCGTACAGGCAAACTTACTTCGCCCGTTTTGGCATTGGATAAATCTATGTAGGCTTCTACCGCTCTGATGCCTACCTGCTGAACCTTCTCCCGCGGCCCCTGGATACGCAAATCCACAGCGCGGGGCATTTCCAATATAGCGACATTGGCGCTAAGACCTCTTGTTTCCAGCGGCACACGGTTTAGTATTTGTTCAGTGGTAGGGTTTATTTCGTTAGAAACATATATCCATAATATAACGGCAAGTAAAAGAGAGACAATTTGACTCCAGTATTTGCCTTTGACGCGGCTCAATCTTCCGACCTCCTGTTCCAAAAGGCCATTTGCCTGTTATTCTTAACGACCAGTAAATCAAGCAGTTTTTCCTTTGTGGCAGCACCGCCAAGATTTCTGGTTAGTTTCCCTTCCACAGCGATAGACACAATACCTGTTTCCTCAGAAACCACAATAGCCACGGCATCCGATTGTTCAGAAATGCCCAGGGCGGCCCGGTGCCTGGTTCCCAGTTCTTTACTGACGTAGGGGTTTTCCGTTAACGGCAAAAAGCAGCCTGCCGCTACCAGACGTTCTCCTCTTATAATAGCGGCGCCGTCGTGCAGAGGGGTTTTGGGAACGAACAAGTTCACCAGAAATTCAGCCGAAACCAAACCGTCAATTTTAATGCCTGTTTCTATGTAATCCTTTATACCGGTTTTCCTTTCAATTACTATTAATGCCCCGATTTTATCCCGGACAAGCATCTCAATACCGCGGACCAGCTCATTTACCAGGCGTTCCGCTTCTTCTTCACCCAAAAAATCAAGGGGCCTGGCAAAAAACTTTCCACGGCCCAGTTGTTCCAGGGCTCTCCGTAATTCGGGCTGAAAAACAATAGGAATTGCTACCACGACCATGGTCTTGATATTTTTCAGTATCCAGTTAATCGTATAAAGTTTTAACCAATCAGTCACAGTAGTGGCCACAAGCAGCACCACCAAACCTTTGATTAGTTGTACTGCCCGCGTACCTCTGATAAGCTGCGTCAGTTTATAAATTAAAAGTGCTACCACCAGGATGTCCAAAATATTAATTATTGTTATGTCCGGCAGCTTCACCAACATTTTTTCACCTGCTTTCAGGAAACTAAAACAGCCTCCGGTGAATAAATATATTATGTGTCTAACCACTTCGACATAACCGGACTGATAACCTCTTTGCTCTCGTTTTTTCTGATTAATGTTCTTTTCACCGCAAAACAAAATTTCCCGGATATTCAAAAAGGAAAAAAGACTGATATAATAGAAGTATGATGTTTAATCCGGTCACAAATTTCATACAACCCTCCGCGGAAAGGAAGATCTCCCCTTGAAAATAGAGAAGTGGCACGTCCTGCTGTCGTTGGTCTGCTTAATCACCGGGCTTTTAATCGCATTATATTATAAATCCAGCGACATGCGTTTTAACCCCATAGCTCAGAAAAATCAAAACCTGGTGGCCATGATCAGGACCCAGGAAAAAAAGAACCGGGAACTAGAGGCAGAAATAACTAAGATCAGGAAAGACCTGGACAAATACCAGCAAGCCATCGCCTCAGGTCAAGGTTCTCTTGGCCGTATGCAAGAAAACCTGGCAGATCTGAAATTTCGGGCAGGGTTAGTTAAGGTATCCGGTCCCGGTATTAAAATAACTCTGAATGACCAGGAACAGGCCCGGACGGCCAAAGACCCCGAATATTATATGATTCATTACTCCAACATACTGTATATTGTAAATGACTTACGCTCTGCCGGTGCCGAAGCTATAGCCGTTAACGGCATAAGGGTTGTTACAAATTCTGATATCCGCTGCGCCGGAAGCATCATCCTTGTCAACACCCGGCGTCTTGCGCCGCCATATGTCATAACAGCCATAGGGGACCCCGAACAATTAGAAATGTATGTCCGTTCAGGAGAATATTATACCCTCGAAATGGCGAAATTCCCTGTGTCCCTAGAAAAATTAAACAAGGTTGTAATTCCGCCTTATAAAGGAAGCTATACTTTTAATTATGCCAACGCCCTTCCGAAAGTAGGTGGTAATTAATGTGGGCATTGATATCCATTTTAGGACTTATTGGTGGACTTATAATCGGACAGTTTTTTACTTTCACCGTTCCACCTGCTTATGCCACCTATCTTTCCATCGGCATTCTGGCTTCCCTGGATTCCACCCTGGGTGGTATCAGGGGGGTACTGGAAGATAAATTTGACGGCGTCATATTAATTTCCGGCTTTTTCATCAATGGCCTGGCTTCAGCGGCTTTAGTGTTTTTCGGTGATTATATCGGAGTAAACCTGTACTATGTAGCCATATTTGTTTTTGGCATCCGCATATTTCAAAACCTGGCCATTACACGGAGGTTAATTATTGCCAGACTGAAAAGCCAGAAAAGGCAGCGCTCCAAGCCCTTTTCCAAAGAGGTGTAACTATGTTTAGAAAATGGCAGTTTGCCTTGACCTTTACCTTTGTATTGCTCGGTATCCTTCTCTCGTTCCAGTTTCGCACTCAGCAAGCATTACTTAACGACTTAAGTTCCCAGAGTACCGAAACTCTAACTGCCATGGCAAAAAACTTAAACCAGAAACACTATCAACTGATCAGGGAAGTTTGGGATTTGAGAACCCAGCAAAAGAGACTGGAATCCAGTGTTTCTGAGGAAAAAACCCTGGCTGAAACCATGCAGATAGAAATTGACAAATTAAATATAGCCAATGGTCTTTCCCCCGTAGAAGGGCCCGGTATAATATTGATAATTCCCGAAAATAACTCGGACGCCTTTTTCTACCAAAACATGATTGATATAATCAACGAACTCTGGAATGCCGGAGCCGAGGCTGTGGCTGTAAACGGCATCAGGGTCACCAATCATACATCCATTTTACCGGCCGATGAATTTTCCGGCATCCTGGTCAACGGAACAAAGATCACTTATCCTTATGAGGTATCCGCTATCGGCGAACCAAGCACCCTGAACAACGGCATTTCCATTCCCCAGGGGATTGTAGAAAACCTGCGCAACTTCTATAAAATCCCCCTGGAAATAAAACAGGTGGAAAGGATGGAACTGCCAGCCGCCAAACCTATTAACTTCAAATATGCAAAACCCGTAAAAGAGTGACTTTCAAACTATGAGGGACTGCCTCATAATGAACTGCACCCCATGTTTCGATACAGAGCGCAATTCATTTAAGGTAGTCCCTCTACTGTTTTTGCGCGTTGACCTCCATTGTGCTGAATTTTTGCTTGTACTTAAGTATTAACCGGGGTACGTTGCGGACATAGTTCTGTGTTTCAGATATATAAAGATAGTTGCCGTTGATAACGTTACCGGGTCCCGCATTATAAGCAGCCAGCGCCTGCTCCAGGTTGCCGAACTGGGCCAACAGACGGGCCAGATACCTGGTTCCGCCGTCTATATTCTCCTTCGCATTGTAAGGATTCACACCTAACCAGCGGGCAGTGGAGGGCATTAACTGCATCAGCCCTATTGCGCCGGCATGGCTTACTGCCTGGGGGTCACCTCCTGACTCCTGCTCCATTACGGCTGCAATTATTTCAGGGGCTACTCCGTATTTCCTGGAAGCCTTTTCTATCTCATCGGCCCAACGCAGGATCCGGTCAGTCCGGTCATAAGGAACAATTCTGTCGTTTTCAACAATCATGGGTTTATTATCAATGGTCACTATCCTCACCATCAACGCCTCTCCAAAGGCTTTACCTGCATCAATCAGATTGTCTTTGAGAATATCCCAAGTATCTTCTACATGCCGGGTATCAGGTTGCCCACGCAAAAAATCGCCTTCAATTTTCCTGGAGACCGGCATACTATCCACTGCACTGACCAGTTTTCCTTCCGCCACATCGCCAAAACCCAGGCTTTTTTTGATCAACAGCACTGAGTTTTTTAAATTAGTCCGTACCACCGTTAATTTTTCCCTTTTGTAAACAATAGTTGTCTTTTCATCAAACTTGGCCTTTGGCGGCAGTTCCGAAAAAGGCGGTTCAACCCCGGCCAAGAAGGTTATAACCTTATTGCCAAAAGGTTCATAGTAAATCATCATAAAAAAACACAGAAGCAGCAGCAGCCACACTGTTCTGACATCTAAAAACCACATCAGTTTATGTTTCCAGTTAATTTTCAATACCCTCACCCTTTCATATAAAGAAAGAGCCGGTAAATTTAAGCCCGTGTAAATTCCATTAGCCCGTATAACTTCCAATTCGCCGGTTCTTACGGAAATCCTTCCGGTACAATATGTAAAACCCCGGCACTAAAGCACAAACCGGGGCATCAAAACGAAAACCCGGAATCAAAACAAAATCCGGGCTCTAAAGAGCTTTTTAACATTGGAGGGAGTGTGATAAAAAGGAAAACCCCGACACAGGGCATCGTATCGGGGTTTGTGGTTAACGTGATTAGTCTTCCATAGTGGAGAGGTCGCCTACAGGTAGACCTAACTCCCAAGCCTTCAGCACCCGGCGCATAATCTTGCCGGAACGTGTTTTCGGCAGTTTATCCTTAACTTCGAATTCACGCGGTGCGGCATGAGCAGCTAATCCCTTCTTAACAAAGTCTCTTACTTCCTTAGCCAATTCCTCCGTCCATTCATAACCTTCATTTAATGCGATAAAGGCCTTGATAATTTCGCCACGAATGGGGTCCGGTTTACCAATTACACCGGCTTCGGCAATAGCCGGGTGCTCAATGAGTTTGGACTCTACCTCGAAGGGACCTACCCGCTCACCGGCAGTGTTGATAACATCATCAACACGTCCCTGGAAGAAGAAATAGCCGTCTTCATCCATGTATGCGGAGTCACCGGAAATATACCAGGGGTCATGCTTGAAATATTCGTTAAATTTTTCAGGATTCTTCCATACAGCACGCATCTGGGCAGGCCAGCCTTTCTTAATGGCCAGGTTACCCATCTGCAGCGGCGGCAGAACATTGCCATTGTCATCCACGATAGCTGCCTCAACACCGGGAACCGGTTTACCCATGGAACCAAGTTTAATTTCCATGCAGGGATAGTTGCAAATCATTTGCATACCCGTTTCAGTCATAAACCAAGTATCGTGTACACGAACATTCAAGGTTTTCATAAACCAGCGGATAACTTCCGGGTTCAGCGGTTCGCCTACAGACATAATGTGACGCAGACTGGACAAGTCGTATTGCTTAATCTTTTCTTCACCTTCAGCCATTAACAGCCGGAAGGCAGTCGGAGCGCTGTACCAAACAGTTACTTTATATTTTTCCAGGGTTTGATACCATTCATCAGCATTGAAACGTCCGCCCCTAAGGATAGTAGAGCATCCGTTAAGCCACGGAGCAAGCATGCCGTAAACAACACCGGTTACCCAACCCGGGTCTGCTGTACACCAGTACATATCTCCTTCTTGGAGATCGCCCACATACTTACCTGTAGTGTAATATCCAAGCATGTCATTATGTACGTGGATAATACCCTTGGGCTTACCGGTGGAACCGGAAGTATACAAGAGGAATAACGGGGTTTCACGCTCAACCCATTCTATTTCTGCTTCATCGGATGCCTGCGCCATTTCAGCATCCCAGTCAATTTCCCGCTCGCCGAGGTCGCCATTAGCGCCTACAACGAAAATGTGCTTCAAGTTGGGCAGCTCATCTTTCAAAATGCGGCCTTTTAATTCGGGAGTAGTTACTATGGCAACAGCTTCACTGTCGGACAGCCGGTCTTTTAATGCAGCTTCCATGAATGCTTCGAACAACGGACCGGCAATAGCTCCAACCTTAACGATACCCAAGAAGCTGAAGTACAATTTCGGGCTGCGCGGCATGAAGATAAATACTCTGTCGCCTTTCCCGATACCATACTTCCGTAAGACATTGGCAAATTTATTGGAGTAAGCCTTCATATCAGCAAAGGTGTATTTTTCTTCGGTTTTACTGTCGCAATAATATAAGGCAACCATATCACCTTTGCCTTTTTCATCTACCATTCTGTCTACAGCCTCGTACGCCAAATTAACTTTACCGGTGGTAGACCAACTGAATACCTTCTCTATATCTTCCCACTTAAAGTTCTTACAGGTTTCTTCATAGTTCTCCATGTTGTGTTTTCCCGGCGATGGCGCCAAAACTTCCAAATTCTCCATTAAAATAACCTCCCCCATATCTCACAAACTAACGAACAAATTAGACTTTTCTGAAAATTATCAGTGGGTAAAAAATAATGGTCTTTTTTACAGGCGCAGGGTTCTACCCCATCTATTCCCCTATAGACATCACCTCAAATCTTGAATATTACGTTTTCGCAACCTTCCTACTTGTCTTAATTTTAAAACAAGTGTCCAAAAAAGTCAGCACCTTTCCGGTGAACGGTCATATTCAGCAGGCCAACGGTCAATTTTTATCCCCGAATGGTCAAAATTTGGCGACGAACGGTCAATAAGTTTATCCCGGTTGGAAAATTGGTTGGCTTAAATGGTCTGCATTCACAGCAAACGGTTGTCTCAAAAAATGAAACAGAAATTTTTATGTAAACTTCATTGTAGATGTGTTTAATTATACCTCAGAAGTATATCCTTTGTCTACTGACAAATCCTATCTGATACTGCCAATATCCAGTCTAAAGTCAGTCTGCCTAATAAGTTGGCAAATTCTGGCGAAAGAAAAAAGGGGGAACGAAATTCCTGATTAGATAAATTTCGTTCCCAAGCATTGAGGGAAGTCTTTAGTTTATTGCAACCAATTTTTCACCGGTCGGGTAACCTATTAGTCTTCTTTTCCGGCATATTTGGCGGCAATTTCCTGCATCGCACCCGGGTCAGCCAGCGTAGTAACATCGCCAATAGCCCGTCCTTCAGCAATATCCCTCAGGAGGCGGCGCATAATTTTTCCGGAACGTGTCTTCGGCAAGCTGGAAGTAAAGATAATGTCATCAGGCTTAGCAATAGGACCGATCTTCACACCAACATGCTTTTTCAGTTTCTCAATAAGTTCCGGAGACCCTTCGAAACCGTCTTTCAGGATAACAAAGGCACATACAGACTCGCCTTTAACCTCGTGCTTTTTGCCCACTACAGCAGCTTCCGCTACTTCTTCGCATTCAACAAGAGCGCTCTCAACTTCCGCTGTTCCGAGCCGGTGTCCCGATACGTTAAGGACGTCGTCGACGCGGCCCGTTACCCAAATATAGCCCATTTCATCCCGCTTGGCGCCGTCGCCGGCAAAGTAAAAGTCACCAAACTTCTTCCAGTACTGGTCAATATACCTGTTGTCATCACCATAAACAGTTCTCAACATGGACGGCCAGGGGGACTTGACAACCAGATAGCCCTCATTTACAGAATTCTTGTTTTCGTCAACTATATCAACTTCGATACCGGGGAACGGTACGGTAGCGGTGCCCGGCTTCAGCGGAGTAACTCCCGGCAACGGGGTAACCATGTGCGCCCCCGTTTCTGTCTGCCACCAGGTATCCATAATTGGCGCTTCGCCGTGGCCAATGTTCTCACGGTACCACATCCAGGCCTCCGGGTTAATAGGCTCGCCAACGGAACCCAGAATCTTGATGGCAGACAGGTCATGCTTCTTAACATATTCGGTACCCCACTTCATCCAGGTACGGATGGCGGTGGGTGCAGTATAAAACTTGGTAACGCCGTATCTTTCGGCCATATCCCACATCCTGTCCTTATCAGGATAATCAATAGTACCGTCATACATAAATACGGTTGTACCAAGTGCCAGCGGACCGTAGACTACATAACTGTGGCCGGTAATCCAACCGATATCCGCCGTACACCAGTATACATCGTCTTCCTTGATATCAAAGACGTATTTAAGAGTAGCCTGGGTTTGTACCAGGTAGCCGCCGCTGGTATGCACAACACCCTTGGGTTTTCCCGTTGTACCGGAAGTATAAAGGATGAAAAGCATATCTTCAGCATCCATTACCTCCGGTTCATAGTAGTTGGCAGCGGTAGCCATCAGTTCATGATACCACAAGTCACGGCCTTCTTTCATAACGACTTCGTTTTCGGCGTTCTTGACAACGATACATTTTTCGATAGTAGGTGTATCTTCCATGGCCTTGTCAGCGTTGTCTTTCAGCGGGAAAGGCTTACCGCGTCGGAAGTTACCGTCGGAAGTAATAAGTACTTTCGCCCCGCAGTCATTAATCCGGTCGCGCAGGGATTCCGGGCTGAAACCACCAAACACCAGCGAATGCGGCGCGCCTATCCTTGCGCAAGCCAACATAGCAACGGTAGCTTCCGGGATCATAGGCATGTACAAAGCAACCCTGTCACCTTTCTTTACACCAAGGCCGGCCAATACATTTGCAAATTTGTTTACTTCACGATACAACATACCATAAGTAAGGCATACCTTTTTGCCAATCTCACTTTCGTATAAAATAGCAGCCTTATTGCGACGATTTGATTTGGCATGGCGGTCCACACAGTTATAAGAAACATTCAGTTTGCCGTTGACAAACCACTTGTAGAAAGGCGGATTACTGTCATCAAGAATCTTATCATAAGGCTGGAACCAGGTAACCAATTCCTTGGCATGGGCATCCCAGAATCCAAGCCGGTCTTTTTTCGCCCATTCATAAATATCGGCTTTCGCATTAGCATTCTCGGCAATTTCAGCCGGCGGGTTAAAAACACGGTTTTCTAAAGCGGTGTTATCCATTGACTTACCTCCTTAATCTTTTTATAATTCTGAATTTTATGTAACCAAATAAAGAAATAAAGTGGTTGTACCTTGTACAACAGCCTAATCTCCCTCTATCCCCCCTCACTGTATTTCGGCAAATATCTTTCTTGGTGTCTAAATTGTAAAACAATTGCGAATCTAAAGTCAGCACTTTGCCGGCGAATGGTCGAAATATGCTCTTTAACGGTTGTGCCAATAGATTAAGACAGTTTTTAACCATTCGCCGGCCATTCGGCGGCCATTCGCCGATGCAAAATAGATCTTTTATCGATATCAATCAGATGTCTGTCGAACAATAATTTCCATGGGTTCATCATAATTCCACCTTCTTGGTTGCTTTTATTAATAACACCCTTAGCTACCGGATAAATCACCTGAAAATCTTTAAAAAGCAAAAATTTGCGGGTAAGGCGTATAATTCATCGCTAAACAGGTTAGCATTTACTTTAAAGCACAAAAGGAGGAAAAACATGGCAGAGTTCAAGGAACCTTGGGAAATGCTGTCCGACAAAAAAATATGGGCTATGTTAGGAGACCCTGACCATAAAATAAGCGAAGACTATGTCCGCCTGCTGTTTATAGAACTTTTCAGCCGAGTGAAAAACCTCGAAATAGAAAATCATGCCATGAAGGTCATTTTGCTGGAAACAGGGCTGGTATCTGAAGAAACCTATGAAATGGTCCGCAGGGCCGTCAAAGATTTCTTTAAAGAATATGATGCCCAAAAGGAAAAGGAAGTGGAATTTTACGAGAAATCAGGTATTTCTTTTGTCGATTGGGTCAACTTCACCCTAAAAGGCACTTTCCAAGCGCCCGGCTAAAATCGATAAACCCGTGTCCGGTAACTGTCTACTGTATCGGTAAAACATCCGCTGCCCCTAGCCGCTTGGACTGCAACAACCGTTACTCTGCGGATGCCGCTGCACCGGTGAAACAACCGTTGCTCCGAGGCTACACCTTCCTTCAACCACGGCAGGGTGGGTGGGGTTCTCCGCTACCAAGGAGCTTTATGCTGCAAACCCTGGCCAGGCAGGCAGTGTTCCCGAACTCGATGGCTCATGTTG
>NZ_LGTE01000024.1 GCF_001263415.1 Thermincola ferriacetica | reverse complement strand
CGGAGCTCGGGCTATACTCCGGGGTGTGTTCACCATACCAACGTAGTCTCCAAAAGACTTGGGCTAGTCAACCCGAGGCTTACGGTATCCTCCCGCAAGCCTCCGGCCTTGCCGGAGGTGGTTGACTGTCTTAGAAACTCACGGTCTGGCTGTCCCTCGGCGAGCACCACCATGTGGGCGCAACCTTGTCGGCCATTGTCTCCGCCTCGTCGGGGTTCAGGTATGTGGTGCTGAACCCGTTGACCGGGACCTCGAAGGTTACTTCTATGGCGTCGCCGGTTTCCAGGCGCAGCAGATAATATACCATCGATCCCGGCTTGCCGGCGCGTTCGTACTGCCAGAGGTGTTTTACATGGCCGCTGCTGCCCAGGCTGGACGCCAGGGTTTCCACGGGCCAGACGTACATCTGGCCTTTGTCGTCATACCGTTCTATGACATGGTACGCTTCCACCTTTGTAACTTCTACGGGTATCTCATCGCTTGAGCCGTCGCTATAATAGACCACTTTGCGGAAATTGGACCAGCTTACGTCCACCTTCATGTCGCACAGCTCGCCGCTGGGCCGCCGGTGCCAGGCGGTGAACACGTACTTCGGTGTCTTGCTTACCGACACCGTGCCGTGGTACTCCGTTGACGCCAGAGTACGGCCTCCGCCTCCACCTCCGCCACCGCTACCGCCGCCGGAACCCCTGCCGCTGCCGGACGGGTTGGACAGGGTCAGGGTGGCAATACCGCCAGGACCCCAGGGCGTTGCAGTGTTAAAGCTCGTATAGCCTTTGCTGACGAAATACTCAATACCACCCATATAATCTATTATTGCCCTGTCCAGAGTAACGTCCTTTCCGGTACCTTTCTGCCACGCCAACTGCACGCCGGATATGCCGTATGCCTTGTTGATCAGGTAGGTGCTGCCTTCTTTGGGGATACCGGCGGCATCCAGGGCGGCCCGGACCTCCTTGGACAGGCTGCTGCCGTTTAAGGCCATACGCCCGTCGGTCGGGCTGTTCCCGAACACGTCGCCCAGCACCGTCACCTTCTGCCCGTTCGCCAGGGTGATCTGCAGCGGCTGCTGGTTCTTGTACTGCGTGCCCGCGTATGCCGCGGGGGGTTGTTTTGGGGCCAAAGAGTTATTATTGTTACTCCTTCCGCTTCCCGGCGTGGTACTGCCGCTGGCAGGGCTGGACCAGCCGGAGCTGGTTGTTGACTTACTGCTGGTACTGGTTGACTTACTGCTGGTACTGGTTGACTTACTGCTGGTGCTGGTTGACTTGCTGCTGGTGGTTGATTTACTGCTGCTGGTCGATTTACTGCTGGATGATTTACTGCTGGAAGATTTACTGGTTGTCGCCGCGGTGGCCGACATCACTGCCGATGCCGTGAAAAGCATCACAACCGCCAGTGTCAGTGCTGTCGTTAACCTTGTCCTCCGCAAGGAGCCTTACCTCCTTTCCTGCTTTATATATTTGAAACCGGCGCTGTGCCCGTATCAAACCACCCACCCCCTGCCGGGCGTAAACTAGCCGGTACAAAAAAGAAAACCAGCGGACATCTGCCGCTGGTTCAGGTTGGGGTTATTATTTTTTTGAACCGGCTTTTTGTACTATCTCGAACAAACGCTTATGTCTATAGTATATGGGAAAAAACTTCCCATCTCAATAAAATATGAGTAAAAAATTAAAAAATTTACCCATAAACTAGCCGGTACAAAAAAGAAAACCAGTGACATCTGCCGCTGGTTCAGGTTGGGGTTATTATTTTGCCTTTTTCTATTATCTCATCGTGGAGAAAATCTCCCCGGCCTGCTTTTTTGTTCTGTTCGGTAGAATACGGCCTCGGTGACAGGTCGTAGTCTATCTCCTCTGCCAGCTCCTTCAGGCGTACCGTTTCTTCTATCCTGTCCTTGCCGAAGTCAGGGCCTATGACCGCCAGGTCTATGTCGCTGTCCTCATCAGCTTTGCCGGCAGCGTATGACCCGAACAGTATCGCTTTGTCAATCCTTATATTTTTGCTTCGCAATAGTTTGATGTATCGGTCGATAATTATTTCAGCCTGCTTTGGAGCCATAATATTACCTCCCCGGTCTCGCGAACCACTTCTGCAGCGTATTCCCTTTCGGAGTTGACGGCAGACGGTAAACCCTGCATCTCTTTTGACCACACGGGCGCGTGGGGAACCTTTCCCACCTCATCAACTCCGCTCTATATCTGTTTTAGCATAATATATCCTCCAGAAACCATTCTCTGTTCATATTCTTCCCTGCTTAAAGGACAGTCTAGCAAATCACAAAAATCCTGCAATGTTAGCCGGCACTGCTTTGCCATCTTTTTCAGGTTGTCCAAAGATATATCCTTATGGCTAGTCCCATGACTGGTCTTAGTCCAGATACTTGTTTTTTTACCAGAAAGAGAATAGTAAACAAATTTTCTGTGATCGTTATTATTTTTCCGAAAACCTTTATTCTCCAAAGCCGTTTCTACGTCTTTTCTTGGACGAACAATCCTCAACTTCTTTTAACCTCCTTGACAAGCGCCCTCAATCGTTCTCTCAGGTTTTTAGCGTCCTCGGACAAAGTTTGTTCAGGCACATCCACATATTCCTTCCATAACCAAACGAGATCGGACTGTAACTGCTGTATTGCTTCCTCTCTTTTAACATCAGCTGCAATTATGTTAAATTCCGGTAGCTCGAAAACAATTTCTTGCAATTCTTCATCAAATACCGCTTCTATTTCTAACGGAGTATTTAATACTAGAACAGTATCGTCACTTGCTACCAAGGTTAGTTTTAAGGGACGAAGGTCAAGTTCTGCTATTTCAAACACTTCGACTATTTTGTCCGGTTGCCCATTTGAATCAAGTTGCACTTTACCATACACCTGAATTAAGTCTCTAAGGTTTTGTATAACGAAATCTTCTAATTCAGGATCATAATAACAATCCAAAACCCGTTGAGTAGGTTTGTAGTCAATAGCCAAGCGGTTTTCATCCAAATGCAAACGCACCAATTCACCCGTTATTACGCGATATTCAATTTGTTTTTCAACCAACAAATTTCCAATGTTTTGGCGGACTTTGCCATTTAAGTAACCTGTATAGGGCACACCAATACCGCTTAATGACAACTGCCACTCATCGCCAACTTTTGGACAAAAAGATTCGATAGACCTAAGTATCCTTCTGCGGTGCAAGCTATCAGGCACTAGCTCATTTAATGGAGTTGATGTCTGATTGGAAAGCGTATCAACAATGTGTAAAAACTTTTTACATGAAACTAAACCAATATCTTTTTCAAATACCGCCAATTGCGGTGGTTCGGCTACCTGTACAACAACTTCATAACTCCCCGGCTTTTCCAAAACTCTGCGCAATTCACAGGCTTTTTGAATATCGTTGGGAACCCTGACCTTCTTTTTTATATCATAATGTTTTTCTGACAAAGCAATATAGTAAACTGTTTGTTGAATTCCCTTTAAAATGTCGGCAAGCAACAACAAAGGAATCTGGTTGTCATTTGTTTCCGGTCCTTCAATTTTGACAATAAATTGGCGTTCGTTCACCATTTTTTACCCACCTGACATTTTTGTTTATATTTTAGCACTCAGAAAAAGTACGTTCAACACTTTTAGTATTTGCTGTTTTTCTCCTCAAAAATCGACTGACCACCAGGTTCCTGTGAAATCCTTGACAAAACAAAAACGCAGGCTATAATAAAAATCAAAAAGGGAATAATGTTACCAGCGGCTCGCGTTCCCCGACCGGGGTTTTCAATCAGACCCTTAAAACTGCGGCAACAGTTTTAAGGGTTTTGAACTACTTGCGCCGGTCCGATATGGCAACCACGAGGTTAAGCAGGAGCACAACCACGATAATAATTTGAATTGCATCTGATGTTGCTATCACCCGCCTCACCTCCCTTTGGGTTTATTTCCCCCGGTCGGTGAGGCCCGCCAGCAACCTATCCCCCGCAAAAAAAACGAAGGGAGAGGCGAAAACCTCTCCCTCAATGCTTACGGCTTTTTGTTCGGGTCATACGGGATCACCCTCAGCCAGGGGTCCTTGTCAAGGCGCTCGATCATGTACGCCGGGCCGTCTGTGAATTTGATTATGTTCAGCCATGGGCTGCGGCCATCACCCCATATGGAGGCGATTTTCCATTTGCCGCCCTGCTTTACAAACAGGGCATGTTTTCCACCATAATCTGCAGGGCTGCCGGGAACAGTTTGTACTGTATCGTCGCCTATGGTGTTGCCGTCAACATAAGTGTTAGAGCCAGCAGCGCGAAAAACCACTTCTACAATAGGACCATGGCCAATAAGGTTGACCACTTCTATTTTAGAAAAAGTCAGATACCATACATCTTGGCCGTAGCCCTCGTCCTGGGCCACCTTCAGCGGCAGGGTGCCGGCTATGCCATAGCCGGGGTTCGTTTCCGGCGAAACGCCCACGCTGCAGGCATAAGTCAGGCGGTCACTGTTCTCCACATCCCATCTCAGACTGTACAACCCCTCCGGGTGCATACGGATCTCGCGGTTGTAGTCGGTGAGCAGGCCGGCAGTTTCCGCCTGCCACTGCTTGAAGGCGGCCTCGAAGTCTTCGTTGTACACCATCTTTGCCTGGTAGTCGGGGAACCAGGCTTTCTGCATCTTGGTCTCGATGTCGAAATACTGCTTGATCATCTTCCCGGCGGTGTCCCTATCAATGCCGCCATAGATGGGCACGTGTTTGAGCATTTTTATCAGCATGACGGCGGCTTCGGCGCGTCTGGCGTTAGCCGTCGGCCGGAAGGTGCCGTCGGGGTACCCGTGCAGTATGCCCAGGCTTACGGCTTCGGCCACTTCACCGGCGTATTTGGACGCGGGGTTGAAGTCCCTGAAGCTCACCTGCACCGGTTCGGGTTTGGCCGCGCCGGCCAGCCTGGCGGCCCGGGCCATCCACACGGCGATCTCCAGCCGGTTGATGGGCTTGTCGGGATACAGCCTGGGACCGTAGTCCTCCTGTCTAATGATACCTGCCTTGACCAGGCGCAGGACGTTTTTCCCGTACCATGCGCTTTCCTTTACGTCCTCGAAGGGGCTTTCGGCATAGGGCGCGGCTTCCATGTCCAGGGCCTTCACAGTGATGGTGGCGAACTCGCCGCGGGTGATGTTCCAGTCAGGGTTGAGCTTACCGATGAATTTTACTTTCGTGATCCCCAGCCCGCGCCAGTAGTAGATGCCGTCCTTGTCACCCTCCGGCGGATACCCGCCGAACAGTTCGCTGGCCACGGCCAGGGTCAGGTCGTTGACGGCCCAGGCGAAGTCGCCGTCGGGCCGGACGTACCGGTCGTAATCCGCCACGGCATAGCCGTCGGCGGCATATGCGCCGGGTACGGTTATAGAAAGCAGCATGACGGCAGTTAGAACCAGAGTGAGCAGTTTTTTTCTTTTTAACATAGCATCAGCCTCCTTGAAAATTTCTAACCCTCGGGTTCAGCCAGGGTTAGCTGTTCAGCTATTTCCGGCGGTTCGGTTTCAGAGAAGCCAAACTGTTTCAGCACCTTCGGCACCATGTCCGCCGACACCGGCACGCAGCGGGAACGCAGCGCCTTGAAGGGTTTCCCCAGTTTGCCGCAGTACAGCAACTGCCGAACCACAACAAACATCTTTTCCGGTTTTTCCACCAGGTAGAACCCTGGTTGGTCCACAACATGCACCAATGAAACAAAATCTTTATTTACGTATGTAGGAAAATCTTTGTTAATATTTGACATATCTTATCAGACTCCTTCCAGCTTGCTTATCTTTTTTTTGTTGCGTGTTCCGGCGGCAGAAGCGGTGTGTACAGCCCGTACAGCAGGCCCTCCCCGTCGGTGATGGCGTATACTTCCGCGCCCACCGGGATGTCCAGCAGGCGGTCGGTAACGTATGACGCGTACTGGAATTTCGCGCCGGGCGCAGGCTTTACAGTGACGTTTTTTCCGGCTTCTGCGCTGGCGTAGGTAAGCTCTTTGTCCGGAACCGCCTTAACCACGGTACCGTAGTCGGTTACCTGCTCCACCTGCCCGGGCGTAAGGTCCGGCGCACGGGTGTGCTTCGTGAGTACCGGGCCGCGCCCGCCCAGCCACCAGAGGAACAGGATTACCGCCGCCAGGGCGGTAACGGCTGCAGCAGTGATAATTATAATTTTTTTCCTGGTCAAAAAGGCATTCCCCCTTTCAAAAAAAAGACGGCTTCCGCAGCCGTCTTATTGCACTCTTTTAGATTCGCAACAAAAGAACATTCGTGACATCCTCCCCCTACTAAAGTAGGGGGCATCCTTAAGCGGATGGGCGCAGGGTTATCCTGCGCTTCGGTTCGTGGACCGTATGCCGATCCATCCGGAACGACAAGACCACGGGCCTCGCCACCAGGCCACTACTCCCCTTGACGGGAGATACGTTGTACGCCCTCTCGTAGATATTTAGGGCTGCATTGATGTCGGCGTGCGCCGTCCAGCCGCACCTGCACAGGTACAAGCCGCGGCTTTTCCGGTTCGACGGTTTTTCTACACCGCAGGCGTGGCAGGTTATAGACGTGCCGTTTTCGTCGTGCTTCCGCACCGCGATCCCGACCAGCGCCGCTTTGTACACAACCATGTCTGTCAGTTTGTGGAACGCCCATGCGTGCAGCCGCTGGTTCATCCGGCCAAACCTCCTGCCTTCCACCCTGCCGGTCAGGTCGCCGAATACGATCTCGCCCACCCCGCGCATCACACACTCTTCCACAAAGTGCTTGGAGACTATATGCAGCAGGTGTTCTACCTGCCGGCGCTCCTTGCGGGCAATCTGGCGGTAATGCCGGGACATGCGCGGCTGTTCTTTGGACGGGGGTTTGACTTTCGCACGCACTTTCTGCCAATACCGCCGGATTGACTTGATCAGTCTGCCGGAATAGAGAATAGACCCGCCGTCGTCAAATGCCGCCGCCAACAGCACTGTCTCGCCCAGGTCCACTGCCGCCCTGCCGGTACCGGCATTTTCGCATAACTGAACTTCCACCACCAGACGGGCTTCCAGCCGCCCGGTTAGCTTATCGTAGATGATGGAAAGTTCGCGCAGGTTACTTAGGCTTATCCCGGATCGGCGGGAAACGCGAAAGGAAACCCGACGCACGCCGTCCGGGCGGGATGTGCCCAGGCTTACGGTTACCCGGTCACCGACTACTTTAAACCCGCTTTGGACGTATTTTAGCGGTGACAATGCGGTTTTTCGCCGGAAGCCGGGAGCGTTGTGCTTAACACGTCCGTTTTTCTTCAAGGCGAAAAAGGACCTGTACGCCTCCATCACTTCGAGACAGGTCATCCGCACGGACAGGGAATAGTAGCCTTTCGCCTGGGGAAGTTCTTTGATTATTCGGTTGATGTTCGACCAACTCAGGTTTACCTTGCCGGTCTCTTTCGATCCTTCCCGCAGATGCCACAGCAGGCCGTTGTAAACTTTGGTGGCACAAAACATCGCGTCTTTCAGAACGGCTTCGGTTTCTCTATCGGCATGTACCTGTGCCTTCACCGTTAGAAACAATATCTGGTCACCCCCTTTTTTCAGAAAAACGAGGGGGTCCGTGTATCCCCTCAATGAATTAAGGGGAATTACTGCCCCCTCGCGCTCCTCCATTCTTTAAAAAATCGATGATAAAAAGCCCCAACACAAAAACAATCAATAAAACTTGCGCAGAAGTATCTGATGCTGCAAAACCTATCGCACCCACCTGAACAAATGGAGCTATAAACGAACCAATTATAACAGTAGCAGTTTGCTTTTTAGTCCAAGATGTTTCTCGAACGATATTAAGCATAAACATTACAACTATAGCTACTGACAAGTCCATTATCATAGCCCAGACAAAAACTTGCCTCAACTTTATCCAAAACACTTCCGGCTGGCTATGATGGTACATTTTTACAATCCCTGGCCATAAGTAAGCATATCCCTTAACCATAATTCCCGATACAACTAATAAAACCAAAAAATTTTTAAGCACCAACCATTTCCTCATAGAAAACCGGGCAGCTTCCTCACCGGAATTCATTCCGGGGAGGAAGCTGCCCTTTCCCTCCCTTCTTTCCTCTTCTGCAGCCGTCCTGTTTGCGTACTGCATGTTTTGCCCCTGTTCCAGCCCTGCATAGTCAGGCCGGAAATTTTGCAACAAACCCATGTTCCAGCCCTGTATAGTTAGGCCGGAAACCCGTCTGTGAACACCCGGTCTTATGCGGTTTTCTGCTGTTTCCGGCTTGCTTTTTGTCGTCGATCCCCAATAGCGTTAAAACGCCGGGACTTCGACGACACGTTATGTGCTTGTCGGGCTGTCCGGCCCCGCCTTCCCTGCTTCCCAGGGAGTCCAGACCGGAGGTTTCCCGCTTTCTGCGGAGGCTTGGTGAGCGTTACCGGGCCTGCACGAAGTCCCGCCGGCACTTCTCACCCTCGGACGCCGAATCGCCCGAAAACAGTTCTGTCTGCGATGATTCAGTTGAAAAGCCCGGTTATCCAGTCCCGCACAAACTCCCAGGCATATGCCATGCCGGACTTTATCCGATCAACAAGACTGGTGAACACGCTTTTCTTTTCGCTTTTCGTCATTGTATTTGCCAGGAAGCTGTTAGGCTTGGCTTCATTTATGCTGGTGACAATATCCGGTTTACTGCCCTGCGGGACCGATGCGCTGGTTACCGCCCTGACTCGCAGCCATGACCCGCCGGTCGCGCCGGATGTTTTGCCGTTGCCGGCTGTGGCGGCGAATAACGGCTGGGCTGTCAGCAACAATGCCAGCAACGCGATAATTGCCATACCTGAAATTTTTCTGAACACTTTCACACCCCCTTTTTTTGTAAGACTGACCGTTTTTGTGCTGGTATTCAGCCCGGAACGGTCAAACCGGTTTAGTGTCCCTCGACAATACAGGCAGGGCTTAGGGGTTTCCCCCGTGGCATTAAGCGGTTCTGCCGAATTTCCCCGGGCTGGGACCGGCACCCGGGTGGTTCTTCTAGCCCCGCCTGTGTAGCCCTATATTACACAGGGCTCAGTCTAGTCAACCTGTTACCCTCACCCCCGCCAAGGCAAGCCCCGGACTTCAGTCGGGGTGGTTGACGCTGGCCGAACCGCTGCCGCTGAACAGAACGGGCTTGTCGCCGAAAAAGGTTTTTATGCTCATGTTCAGTGTGCCCGTTACAGTTACGGCGCGCCGGTTCAGGGTGACACCGGTAATCTGCACCATTGGCCGCAGGTTCGGCGGCAGGTTTAACATAACCACTTCCCTGGCCGCCTGCACCGCATCGGCAGCCAGCGTTACGCTGCCGCTGCTTTCCGCCGCCGTCAGGTCGATCCTGGCCGCGGCTGTTTCCGCCCCGGCGGTAAGGGCTTTTAAAAAAGCGCTCCTTGCGGCTATGGCCTGGGATACGGAATGGCTGTAGCTGACCAGCATGATCATAATTACCAGCAGGCCCAGCCCCAGTACCAGCACGCCTGCAGAACCGCGCTCGCTTTTGATTAAGTTTCGCAGTGTTTTAATAGCTATCTTACCTCCTTTTCCAGCCCTGCACAGCCAGGCCGGAAACTGGCCAGCAATGGGCCTGTTCGGGTCTGCGGGTTTAGTTCCAGCCCTGTATAGTTAGGCCGGAAACGATTACCTTCCGGAGAAGCACCCACGCTGCAGGGATAGGGGTTCCAGCCCTGTATAGTTAGGCCGGAAACCCGTGCCCCGGTTGGAAATTGGAGCACTTTAGCTGTTTGGTTCCAGCCCTGCATAGTCAGGCCGGAAACCCGTTTGTGAACACCCGGTCCTATGCGGTTTTCTGCTGTTTCCGGCTTGTTTTTTGTCGTCGATCCCCAATAGCGCCAAAACGCCGGGACTTCGACGACACGTTATGTGCTTGTCGGGCTGTCCGGCCCCGCCTTCCCCTTACCAGGGAGTCCAGGCCGGAGGTTTCCCGCTTCCGCGGAGGCTTGGTGAGCGTTACCGGGCCTGCACGAAGTCCCGCCGGCACTTCTCACCCTCGGACGCCGAATCGCCCGAAAGAAAACATCAGCTTGCCGATGTCTGCTGTTCCGGGATGCTGTCCCGGGCCAATACCGCTATGTTCAGCGCGGCGTTATACTCCAGGCTTATTCTGGCCCCGCACTCCTTGCAGGCCAGGAATTCGGTGTTGTCTCCCACGTTTTCCGGGGCGGAATACCCGCACTCGGAACAGGTGTGCCACGCTTTGGCCCGGTCTCCGGGCTTTTCTACTATTTCTACGTCAATGCCCTGTTCTGCGGCCTTATACCCTATTTTCTGCACCAGGTCGGACCAGGGCCATGCTTTAAGCGCGCCTGACATCCCCAGCGCGGACATGTCGGCCAGCCTTATTTTGCCGCACCGGTTGGCAGCGGCGATCCGGACTATCCGCCTGCTGTATTTGTGGTTGATGGCATCGCGGATGTTTGCAGTTTTCCCGGCCAATACCCTGGTGGCCTTGAGCCTGCGTTTCCTGCCGTGGCCGGTCACGCCTGCAGTCCGCTGCATCTCTCTGCGCCGGGCAGTGATGGCCCGAATCTTTTTCTCCGCGGCCTCGATCTCGCCGGCGGGGATGCTTCCCCGTTTCGGCGAAAAGGAAAAAGCCCAGTATACCGCCTCGCCGGTGGCAAGGTTCACACCCATGACACGTTCCTGGTCCAAACCGGGAGCAGGGTCTTTGGTTATTGTGTATGAGACTATGCAGAACCATTTCTTTTTTCTGGGATGTTTGATGATCTGCATAACTCCCTGCTTATACTTTCCTTCCACGATGCGCCGGAATACAGCCTTTTTCGGCGCGTCACCAGCATCGAGCAGAACAGTGAACCGGCGACAGGCGGCATCCTTTCCCAACAGCGTGATTTCCGCGCAATATTCCGGCGGTTCGCCTTTCGCGATATACAAACTATAGTTCTGGTTAGCTACCTGAACAGGAGTCCCCAGGCGGAAGGAGGGTACAGACTTCTGCAGGCGCATGACCTCACGCAAGTCTGTCTGCCATCGTTTCAAGGCAAACTGGTTTGTCTGGCTGACGTTGGAAGATGCCATCAGCGGGTACATCTCCCGCAGCCGGTGGTATACCACGTTCCGGAAGCTCTGGCCGTATATCTCTTTGTCCTGCGGGTACCTGCCGTGCTCGGCTTTGTACCGGTTCCGCATGACATTGTGCTCCCAGTACATCTGGACCGCTGCGTTGCACATTAGAGTTGTGTGATATGACAGGTCGTTCAGTATCCTGCCAAACTCATCCCACGAAAAATTTAAAGGCTTGATAATCTGAAAGCGCACAGCTTTGGTCACCTGCAACATGACCACCCCCTTTTTTTTTACGATTTTTCCCGGATCGGAACCACTGCCTGACCGACCAGATCAAAAGTCCTGAGCGTGCCTCCCGTGCCGTTGAACACCTTCAGCGGCAGGTGGTAGTTAACGGTCACGGACAGCATTTTGTCCGGGGCCACGCCGGTTTCGACGGCTGTAACGGTAACAACGCTCGGATCTGTCCAGCCGGGCAGTGCGCCGGCAGCAAACCCCCGGGCGACTGACACTGCTTTCGGTACCGGGTCCTCGGCCACCGAGCCCGCCCTGGCCGCTTCAAAGGCCGCCTGCTGGACGGCGATCTTGGCGTTCCACAGCAGGGTCAGGTTGAGGGACAGGGATACAACAGCCATCAGAACAATCAGCACCATAGTCGCTGACAGAAGATTGGTCAGGCCGCGCTCGTCGCGGATGAATTTTTTTATCAGCTTCAGCAAAAACATACACCTCCTCAAGAAAAAAGGACGGCGTTCTGCCGTCCTGATTACTCCAGATTGTCCAGGGAAAAATCATTTTGTTTCGGTTTGAATGTTTTTTCCTGCGCTGCCGGTACCTGTCCTGGCCCCGGCATGGACCCTGTTTCGGATTCGCCGCTGTACGTTCCGCCGATTCCTTCCGGGCCGGAATTGCCGGCAAAACTTACAGGTGCCATACTTCGGTCAAGTCCGCTTCCACCGGAACTTCCGCCACCCGGCGGCGGCTCGTTTGACTGCCGCCAGGTTGCCGGCACCTGGTTTTCTGCTGCCGCACCCGATGCACCGTATTTCTGCAGCAGGCCCGGCATGCCTGCCGGGCTGAAGGTGTTCTGCGCCACTATCCGCCCGGCGCGGAACAGCGCCTGCGGGGTTGATGCGGTACCCGTGGCTTTCTGCAACCCACCTGCCAGGTTGGTGCCGTAGGCCCGGGAGTTAAACCAGGTTTTCCGCGCCAGGCCGGCTGATGTACCGACTCCGCGGATTATGCCGCCCGTTATCGCCCCGGCGGCCTGGCCGGCCATCACGCCCAGGTGCTCACCACCCGGCACGGCGGCGGTCACAAGGCTGCCGGCGGCAGCGCCTGCCGTTGACACGCCTGCGGCCATAACACCGCCCCACTTGGCGGCGTTATATGACGACCGGTACAGTGTCCCCATTGCCGGGCTGCCGGAGAAGTCCGCGGTACCGCCGCCAAGGCTGCCGCTGCCTCCTGCCCCGGCCATGCCTTCCGGTTTGGGCATCTTATTGAAATCGGCCATGGCCTGTTTATTGCCGCGCAGGACCTGAGACATGCCCATAAGAGCGCCGCCGCCGGCAAAAGCCAGGGCCCTGCCGGCAATGCCCGCCTCGTTCACACCGGACCAGCGGGAGACCAGGGACTGCAGTACGTTGCGGATCACTTCCGCTATCGAAGTAATCATAAACAGCCAGACAATCACGTCAATCCATGTTGCCTCGGCCAGGTTCACAAACGAGAGGAACACGGAGAACACCAGCGCATAGGCTGTCTGCATAAAGAAGTTGCTGGCCAGCTCGCCGAACAGCACGGACAGCGGCTGCGGCTCGCCGCGGATGGACCACAAGTACACTGCTACCGGGGCGAACACCAGCATAATAATCAGCATGATCTTCCGTATCTTGAACAGAAAATTTATCCACGCCTGAATGCCCAAAAGCACAAGTTTGGCTATGGCCGTGCCCAGTATGCTGCCGGTGTGCAGGCCGGATATGAAACTGCCGCCGGCACCATAATCGCCCAACTGCCGGACAGCTTCCGCGCCGGACACGTTCCTGGCAACACCCTGGATTGTATCGACAAATGCGGTGTTCAGGCCGGAAAATACCATGAACAGATACGGTATGGCTGCCACCAGGACCAGGGCGATAAACCACCGGCCCACGTCCTGGGCGAGTCCGGCCCTGGCCGCAGGGTTGTACGCTGCATAGGCGGCTGTTTTTATAAACGTGTAGAACACGCTAATTATCAGCAGCGACATTGTGGCTCCTGCTATGCCCACATACCATTTCTGCGCCGTTGCCCATTCGCCTGCCGTTAACGGCGACACATCCGCATCCCCGGATGCGTCATATATCAGCTTGTCCAGCGTCTGGATTCCGCCCACCTCACCCAGCCATTCCAGAGGTGCAACCAGGCCGTTAATTATTGTCGCGATAAAACTTTCTCCCAAACTGCCCTTGTCCTCCAATGGCTGCTTGGAAAGCTGTTTTTGCTGCTGGTCCTCCCCGGCAGCGTACACCATGGCAGGCACCAGCGCCATGACCAGCACTGTCAGTATCAGCGCCAGGGTTATTGTTTTTTGCATTCTAAGCATGTCTCCGCACCTCCGCAGCAACTTTGTCCGGCCTTGTGTCGATGTACTTCATCTCGAAGTCCAGCGGCGTTATTTTTATTGCGTGCAGCCGCCCGTCGGCCAGCATGATGCCTTCGCCCGGCCCGCAGCCGTTCAGGAACTCGCCGCTGCCGCCGGACAGCCTGAAGTGGTCGCAGACCATCTCAACTACCGACGGGTTCTGGCGCAGCAGGATTACCGTGCTGCAGTTGTTGATTATGGCCCTGCCTGATTCGCTGGACAAAAATTCTTCCACCTGCTGGCTGGCAACGGTCAGGGAAAACCTGTAGTGCCGCCCGCGCCGGGCGTAGTTCTCCAGGAACCCGGCGGCCAGAGGGTGTTTGGTGAACATCCAGCACTCGTCGTTTTCTATCACCTTTTTGATGCTCTTGTCAAGCTTCAGCACAAACTCGTGCCAGACCCAGGTGTAGATAACAAAAGAGGCATACAGCCGGGTGGTGTCGTCCTTGATATGGGACAGGTCGAAGTTAATGTGAGATGTGTCATGCAGTTTTACTGTAGAAGTGCAGTCGAACATGCCCTTTTCCCCTGTGCGCAGGAAGGGTTTCAGATAAATCGCCATGTCCTCCGCACCCATGTTCCTGAGTTCTTCGGCCAGTTCGGTCAGCGTGGGCATGGCTTTTTTGACATAACCAACCTTGATTTCGTCTCCCTGCACGCCGGGCGCTGGCTCGTACAGGCTGTCGGGATTGCTGTCTATCCCGCGTTTGGCGTACAGCGCGCCTATGGCGTCCGTCAGTATTGCGCTCTCCCGCGCGGTGAGGCTTATCCGGCCTTCCAGTTCGACCATGGTCGTGATGAGAGCTTTAATCTCGGCAATTTTGTCGGCCACGTTCGCCGTCTCCTGCCCGGTTTCCGTTTCTTCGACAGACAGTTCAAAGGGGTTGATGCCGGATACCTGTCCGGGTTTTATGGGGATGTTTATGCCGCCGGTAAACGGTACCATCCGGGCATATTCGCCGTTTACGTCTATGGTGACGTACCGGCTGCCGTTTATTGCTCCGCGCAGGAGCATTACCTTCAGCGTTGTGCTTTTGCCTGCGCCGGAGTACCCGAACACGGCAATGTGCGGGTTCATCAGTTCCGGCGGGCCGACAAACTGGTCGTAAAACATCATGGAGCCGGTGAAATAGTTCCGGCCAAGCCAGATGCCGTTCGGGTGGTTCAGGGCCGAGCCGGTGATGGGCAGCATGGATATTGTATTGCCCGTCGTGCCGTTCTGCCAGGGCCGGGTTATGCCGGAGTGGCACATGCCCAGCAGGCTTCTGAAACCTTGGTACTGCCGATAGTCCAGGGATATTATCCGCACGTCGCTCCGGGCCAGTATGTCGCCCAGGGCCACACTGCGCGCGTTCAGTTCGTCGATAGTGTCGGCATATATCCCAAACAGTATCTGAATGGAAAACAGCTTTTCCCTGCCGGTCTGGATGAGTTCGCGCAGGTTTTCATAATCGGCAACGGTCTTTTTAAGCTCAGGCAGGTTCAGGATGTTGCCCCGGTTATCTTCGAGTATATACTGCGACATCTTGTTGGTGATTTTTCTTGTCAGGGTAGCCTTGACCATGGCCGGCTCCTGCGGCTGCAGGTGTATTGCGGTAATCACGCTGCCCATCATATACACATCGTCCAGCCAGGATATATACGTCTGCAGCGGGTAGACGGATACCGCAAACACGCGCAGGTATTTGCTTCCTACCTTCAGGTAGTCTATGTATTCTGTTATGGACGGAGGGTTGATCAAGTTGTCCAGGCCGGGTGTGTTTGCGGTAAACTCGTCGGTTTCCGGCTGCCGCGCCTGTGATGTTCTGTCAAGCAGTCTTTTCAGCACCAATCCCACCCCCTTTTGCGTAATATAAACCGCCGTTCCTGATTGCAGCAGAGGGTTTGAAGGTCTGCTGCGGGTTCAACTGGTCAAAGAAAATATCCGGTATTTCGTCGGTTTTGACCGGCTGGCAGGGGATCTTGGCCCTGGCCAGTTCGGAGATTACCAGGTCGGCACGGCGGTAAAGCTCGTTCCTGGTTTTGTCCGCGCTGTCCAGCATATCACAGCGGATCACCAGGTATTTTTCGTAATCCGGCGTGCCGCGGTTCTCCATCATGGCGCTTAAATACCGCACCATTTGTTCCGCGTAGCTCCGCAACTGCGGGCTTAACCGGTTGATATTCAGGCTCTGTACAACGCCGTTTACCGCCATCCTGGTATCGGTCTGGCGGCTGATAACCACCACCTGAACCGGAAAGTTTACTGTCCGGGCCAGGGACAGCAGCACGTCCTCGACGGACTGCTGCTCGCCTTCGGTGAGCAGGTGAAAATCGATACTGCCCAAACGCAGGTAGATGCACATATGGGTATCGTATTCAGCTATGCCGTTTTTGATGTTTTTCAGGCCGAGCAAAGGGTTCTGCACCCGGGAAATTTCCTCGGACTTCTGTTCCGCTGCTTTACCGGCGTAACCGACACTGCCTTTCAGGGCTTTCTTGTTCATGTAAAAAATTGCCGCGCCCATTAACGCGGACAGCACAAGAAACATTACGGTTATTGCTGTTGACATAGGAAAAGCGGCAGAACCCTGCCTGCCGCTTTTTCACCTCCTCATGTGGCGCTGGAGGCCCCGGCTTTTAAGCCTAGGGAGGAAAGCGCCTTAAATTTGTCCCCCGTAAAGGGGAGGGGGTTTACGCCCCCTGTGCCCGTAAGGGCCTTGTGACGGGCTGAGGCGGACTCTCCTCAGCCTCCCTCCTCGCCAATGTTACCGGGCGGCCGTCTCCCGGCGGCACTGCTCGCTACACCCCCCAGCTCGCTGTTTAACCGCCGGGTTGCAGGGTCTCGGGACTGGAGGAGCATCCCGGAGTGCGAACTTCGGCTCTCCCCGGTAACGTAGGACCTTCATCCCCTTGTCCTTCGAGTCAGGCCTCTGAGGCTGGTCATAGCGAGGCCTTTTTTGGGCCTACGGCTAAAGCCTGGAGGACAAGCCCCCGGCTTCAGCCGTGGGGTCTATGACCCCCTTTTTTAGTTTGGGTATTGAATTTTGCCCGCGTTCCCAAAAAATCTGGAACGGTAGTATATGTACTGAATGAAGTTCAGGTCCCCCACCCGGACCACGGCAAATATGACCCCGGCTATGGCGGCCAGTATGATCCCTGCTATCCGCAGGACCAGCGGCAGCCACGTCATAGAAAGAAGTGTTGGGGTAACTATTATCAATACCACACCCATACAAACGGCCTGGTAAATATCAATTATACCGCCCAGGATTTTGATGTTCAGTTCCGTTTCGTAGGGCATTTTGAATATTCGCACAAGCCCGACCTCCAATTATTGCAAATTATTGCCCAGGCCCATGATGAAGCCGGCCAGGAACAGGGCCCCGCCAAGACCTACGCCAGCCACCACTATATACAACAACGACTGCACTGTCTTGGCACGCTCCGTGGGGTTACCGGAGGTGACTGCCAGGCGGAAGAAAGCAAACAACAGCGTTGCAAATACTACTGCTGAGCCCAGGGGTTCACCTACATCCTGCACCAACTTAATGATTTTGTCGCCCAGGTCTTTGGCTGACGGATTTGGAAGTTGTTCCGCAAAGGCCACATGTGCAAACAGGGCAACGAGAGAAACAACCAACAGCATAATTATCAGTGTTTTTCTCTTATTGAACATGAAACCATCTCCTTTTTGGTTTTAGATTAGCTATTCAGAACTTTCGCCACATGGTTGATAAAGCCCATGATTGACGGGATACTGTAATACAGCACCAGCGCAAGGGCGGAAAACCCCAGCCCGGCCAGGGCGTATTTGCGGACAACCTTGATACCGAACAGCGACCCGACCAGCAGCGCCAGGAGCAGGATAACAACCACCACTTCCGACACAGGTACGACAATCTTGTCCAAAGACTGTTTTACCTCGCCGGTTAAAGTGTTTATCTTGCCGCTGAATTCTTCGGGCGTTACGGTCCGGTAAGGGCTGCCGCTGCTGACTATTGTCTTACCATCCGGGCTGACAGTTGGTGCCGGTGCCTGGGCCGGCGTCTGGTCCGCAGTCCCTGCCGGCACAGGTGCAGGGTCCAGCAGGGTCTCCGCCCTGGCCATCAAAGGCAGAGCAAAAATCAGCAGCAGGCACAGGATTGTAACAACAAAACCTTTCTGCACAACAACACACCTCCTTATGCTGTTTTTCTTCTGCCGCGGCAGTGCCGGCTGAATTGACGGTCGCGCGTGGAACGTTCCCAGTTGTAGCGGGCAAGGGTGCCAAAAATGGTTTTTACAACAAGTTTGCCTCCTTTTCGGGCAGCGGCGTACACAACCTCTTTGGCAGCATAGACACCTTCTTTTCCCCGCCTGTCGGTTTTTATTATGCGGGCGCGTTTGTGTACGCTTTTTATCAGTTCCCTCAGTTCTTCTATAGTCTCACACTCTACCCCCCTGACCTGCGCGCGCTGGAACGCGTGCCTTGTGATTAAGACTTCGATAGCAACCATCCCCTTTCTCATGTTTTTTGCCCGGGCCGGCTGCACTCCCCGCACCGCCGGCACCCTCCCAGCCCCAGCGTTCCGCGCTGGTCTGCCAACCGGGCCTCTGAAAAAAGCAAAAACCCGCCAGGGTATTCTCCTAACGGGTTGAAAACTTTGGGGTTGAAGCTGAAAACTTTGAGGTGAAACCAAAAAACTTTGATAGTCGACTACAGGGCTTTGAGAAGCGTTTCCAGCGCTGCGGCGCTGACACTGTATACGCGGTAGCTGTCTATCTTCGGCTCGTCATATTCATGGGTATATTCGAGTTCGGTCACGGAACACAGAAGTTTTGCATTGTTATGCGCCAAATCTGCTTGTGCAGTTTTGGCTTTGTCTGCAGGTACACGAAGCACCTTTTCGCGCGAGCCGGCGATAATTGTTTTCAGGTGTTTGGCGTTGGCGCGGTTTATGTTCGGCGTGCGGCGGATATATCCTTTGGCACGGAGCACCACTTCCACGCCAGCCAGATGGTCCCTGGCGATTTCTCCGTTAATGTATGCGCGGAGAAGGGCGGCATCGGCCCAACTGATACGTTTTTCCGCTGGTGGTTTGATCTTTTCGACGCGTTCCCGTTCCTCCGCCGTTAACTTGCGTTTGGAAAAATCTTTAGCGGAAATGCTTTTCTGCTTAAGTGTGCATCTTACGGCATTTTCCGATTTATTCAGCTTCTTGGCAACCTGTTTTACAGTCAACCCTTTGCCAGCCAAGGCCAGCACTTGGAACTGGTTGACCGTCATCCTGGGCGCTCCAGGTACTTCGCTTATCATTTCTTCCAGATTCTGGTCCTCAAAAAGGGCACACGGATATTGTGAAGGGTCGTTTGGGTTATCTTTGTCACCCCCCTGCAATCTCGCCAGTTTTTCTTTAATCCGCCGAAGGTTGGTTTTTACCGTTGATTCTGATACCCCCAGCGTTTGGGCTATTTTTTTTGCGCCCAGACCCTGTTTTTTAAGTCGCACAATTTCTTGCTGCTGTGGGCTTAACATGTACACCCTCCCTTCTTTGCCTAACAACGCGTCTCGCGGAAACCCCGGAATTCATTCCGGGGAGGAAGCTGCCCTTTCCCTCATTTCTTTCCTCTTTCCTCTTTTTTTGTAAGACTGACCGTTTTTGTGCTGGTATTCAGCCCGGAACGGTCAAACCGGTTTAGTGTCCCTCGACAATACAGGCAAGGCTTAGGGGTTTTCCCCGTGGCATTAAGCGGTTCTGCCGAATTTCCCCGGGCTGGGACTTGCACCCGGGAGGTTCTTCTAGCCCCGCCTGTGTAGCCCTATATTACACATGGCTCAATCTAGTCAACCTGTTGCCCTCGCCCCCGCCAAGGCAAGCCCCGGACTTCAGTCCGGGGTGGTTGACTGAAGTTCCTAAGCAAGCATTGCAACTTGTGATTTTTTGGCAGGTTTTGTCGAAGGGGTTTACTGTTTTTCACCTGTGTTCGATAATATAAATGAAACCTGTCTTTATTTCAAAAATATTTCTCTGGTCGTTAATTAGACTGTATCGCAATTCCTTTAATAACTTCGTCCGTTAGTTTGTCGTCATAAAAAACACTGGGCTCACAGCCAAGGATAGCGGCTATAGTTTTCAGACGTTCAGCATCCAGCCGCACGCTCCCCGAGGCAATGTGCCTGTAACCCTGCAGTGATAGCCCCAGGGCTTTTGCTATATGTGTTTTGGTGATTCCTTTTGCTATGCGTATTTTTTCCACGTTTTCGTATACCATATATACCACCTGCCTTAACTCTATTTTACTAACGTCTAACGTTAATGTCAAGATTATATTTTTATTAAATTAAATTTTATCGTTATTTTTGTATCATATTTCGTTAATTCATGCTATTATATTTCAGAGGTGGCAAATATGGAAATAGGCAAAAGAATTCGCATGACAAGAAAATCCAAAGGATTAACACAAGAAGAACTGGCGAAGCTGGTCAATAAGTCGGCACAGGTGATCTCAAACTGGGAACGGGGGTACACGTCAACAATAAATTACGATGATATTTACAGGTTGTCTTCTGCTCTAAATGTATCATCTGATTACCTGATTGGCCGCACCGACGACCCCAGCCCGCCAAGCGAACCGGACCTGGAAAAATTATTGTACCTGCGGCTGCAAAAGTCGAACCTGTCGGAAGCCACAAAAAACCAATTCATGCGGGCATTCCGGGAAAATCTGGAATTAATCAGGCAGTTGGAAAGAGAGGAGGAGGAGAATGATTAGTGTGGACGATATGTGGCACACAACGGTCTGCAGTATGGATTTTTTCGCGAAAAACAAAATGCGGTTTCCACTGGATGAGGAGGAAGTGGCCCAAAAGCTCAATCTGGACAAACCTGTGCATATTCTACGCGTATCAAACCTTCCGGACGACATAGGAGGATATGTTCAACGCACTGAAAAACGTTATTATGTTCTGGCGAACAAAAACCACCCTGTCCTGAGACAGCGTTTTTCCATATTTCACGAATTCGGCCACTTTATTCTCGGGCACAGGAAAACCAGCATACATGCCTGGTATGAGACCAGAGACATTCAGGAAAAAGAAGCTGACTATCTGGCAGCCAACCTGCTTATGCCGCTTGATATTGTGTACAGGCTGGCCGAACGCTACTGGTATAACGTAATGGGCCTGCTGGACGCTGTACAGTCGGTCTGTCACGTTTCCCTGTCCGCCGCTGCCTACCGGATCTGCAACCTTGGGCTTTTCCAGGGGTCCATTATCCTCAAGGACGGCTTTACAGACTGCTTCCGGTACCGCACACCGGGGTATCACGAGCGTATGGGATACAGGCACTATGACAGGAGGACCCTGCTCAGCGGAAAAACACTGCACATACATGTTTTGAAAACTTTCCCCCCGCAAATACCTTAACATTTAGTCTTGTCTGTTCAAGGGTGACGCCTTTGCCAAAAAAGAATCAAAAAATGGTCTGGTACGAAAATGTGGGACACCGTAAAGAAGGCGGCTGGTCTGTCTATTATATAACCTATGTCCAAGCCAGGAACAGCCGTGAGGCGCTAATGAAATTCAAGGAATATAATCTCCGGCATCCTGAAATCAGATGCAGCAAGCATGACGTTGACATAAGGAAAATAGGTTCAGACCGCACCAAGGGCAGGTACAAAGAGATATTTAAGGAAGGGCCTGGCACAAAGGTGATTGAGACGGTCATACCATCAGAGGAAAATATTGATTAATGACCAAAAAACCGGCCAAGTTCCTGCACAACTTAAAATATGCCTACAAAAAAATAGCAGAGGGCACGCTTTTCCGGCGTGCCTTCTGCTATACAGGTCTTTTGTTATGCTATGGCACGTATGTTTCATTACCCCCTTTTTCTAAACAACTTTTTTAACCACCCGACTACCTTGTCCCATAACGACATTGGCACAAGCTGTTTCTCGATCTGTCCGTGGGCCTGGCGGGCCAGGTACAGGATCACGTCGTCAAGGCCCTTGCCCTGGTTAATGCTCCACCGGGCCAGCTTCAGCCTGTGGCGTTCGGTGTACAGCGCTTCCGTAAACGCCTGCAGGTTTTTGGCGACGTGCGGGTTTATTGCTGCGTCGGCATCAAAGGCCAGAATTTTATCCCGGTCCCGGTAATCGTTCAGTACCGGCATGGCCTTCCGCCAGGCGCTTACACCCGGTATGCCAATGGTGGTCCGTTTCAGATAGTATGCGGCGATTTTGGCTTTCACCGGGCCTTCGGTGATCCAGACAGGGCCGTCGTACTGAGGGCCGGCTACTTCTATCTGGCCCTCAAAGGCCACGTCATGGCCGGAGAACCAGAAGTATTTTGGGCTGCCCTCGTCGGCTCTGATCTGCATACCGGCAATCATGCCCAGGGCGGTGCGCACAGGGATGAAATACCCCGGCGAAGCGACAAAGTTCCAGCTGCCGTTACGGTCTTTGTAGAAGCCAGGGACGTTTACCAGGTCATAACCCCGGCTCAACAGTTCCCGGCATACCTGCGCCCGCAGGCTGTAATCCGCCGGCACGGACCGGAATTTTTCTTTTTTGATTATCTCTGCCGGGAACCCGCGCCGGACCAGGTCGCGGTAGTGCCGAACCTCAAGCTCCAGCAGGTCCAGCAGGGCGTTGTACACCGCGTCCCGCTGTTCCAGGCTGACCATTTCCGGTTCGGAGCCATAGGGCCTCACCGGCTGCGGTCGGGGCGGCGTATTCGGTGTTGGCCGTTCCTTTATCCGGCTTTCCATACCGCCGACCAGTTCCCTGTATGCGCTTTTGGTGTCCTGCCCGGTTAAGCGCGCGTAAAGGGTCAGGGCGTTGCCGCTTTCGCCGCAGCGGTGGCACTGCCAGACGTTTTTGTTGACCTCCACGTACAGGTGGCCGTGGTTGTCCCTTTTACGGGAATCGCCGCAGAAGGGACAGCGGTAAATCCAGTGCCGGCCCTTCGGTGTTTTAACCGGCTTCATGTTAAGACGGTTAAGTACGTCTAAGATATTCAGTTCTTGCTGCATCGGATCGCCTCCATTCCTGCCATTTCACAGGGAAAACCATCGGCCCGATCAGGTGCCGGTTGTACGGCTGTTCCACGGCCAGCACCTTAATGCCGGCAGCGTTCAACGCCTGAATCTGAACCGGGTCGTCCTCGAAGGCCAGGCCGATACCCAGGCGTCTGGCCGCTTCCGCCTTGTTCCCAGCAAACACCACGGCGTCCGGGCAGGGGAAACCGTGGAGTTCCAGCCAGCGGCGGGTGACGAACCGGGCCTCCCGCGGGCGGGCGGTAAGGTACACCAGCCTGCCGCCGGTTTCCCTGGCTGACCGGTATACCTGCCATACGCCTTCCACCGCGAAGGGCAGCGGCTTTGCGGCCATGAACACGGCCAGCCCCGCGGCACTTCGGAAAAATCCTGGCGGCAGGTCCGGCGAGGGGTATACCTTTGTATTGTACCCCCGTTCCGCCAGGGCGGCGTTGATGTGGGATATTGTGTTGCAGATGTCAACTGCGACGTTCATCTTTTGCCCCTCCTTTTTTGTGAAAAATTTAAAAGGGCCAGTGTTTTTAACACTGTCCCTTTTTGTCCCCTTTGAATTATTAAGTTTTTAAGGCCCCGGGCTGGGCTGTGAATATAAAAAAGGGTACGTATCTGCACTCATAAAGTGACATACGTACCCCTTTGGTTGTTAATATAAAACTTTCCCGGGAACGGGTGGATAAAAAACTTGAAATAAAACCACAAAAACTTTGGTTACAAGTATAGTTTACTGGTATATGGCAGGTTTTGTCAAGCGGCTTTAAAGGTTCAGCCGCGACTATGACCGTGCTTTGAACCCGCCGCAAGTTGCCAGGCTTAAGCCCGAGTAAATAGGCGGGTTTTAAAACGGTTTTAACCAGATTTTTTGCGCACACTTGTTTTATTAGTTAAAAGCATCACAGTGGTTTACCTGGCGCATATCGGCTAAATAACTATTTCTCGCGCATTGATGGCGCGGTTTTGCTCCAGGCACCGCACACTATATACCGCAAAGGCTGGTCGCAGTGTAGTCGCATATGTGTTGTTAAGTAATGTATGCACATTGCCTCCATATGTGCTTGACAATATACTTATCTAATACCTATTATAATCATCGTTATTCTTTTCGTGTTGCTCAGCCTTTTTACTTAAAAAATTATAAACAGGAAATATAATGATTATCTCAGCTAATGGGTATAAAATAATTTTTCCGGTAAAAACAATTATAACCAGCAACATTAGTGTATATTTCCATCCAAATATAAAGAAAAAGGCAATAGTTAGCCCAAACCAAAGTAGGGTTCCGATGCTCAATATTCCCTGTATTATCACGCTAGAATATGCTAAAGGAACCTCAAATTTACTGGCGCGTGACCATGTTCCATGAATAATACCTAACCCAGCCGAAAGTATATAAACAGCGGTCAATATAATTTTTATCATTCCAAAACCTCCCCCAGAATTAATGTTCACATTTCACCTAACCATCACCATGCCGCGCCGCTGTATGCTTCGCGAATGCGGCTTCGTCCAACACGTGTTGCCGCAATTTAGCATGTTGAGTAATGGTTAAACGACAACAGGGTCAGTGCTTGCCGGTGTTTTGCATGGTCAAATGCGGAAACACGGCTTTATGTTAGGCGATGTCATGGCTCATGCTCAAGTTTCAGATACACAGAAAGATTACTTACCACAGCATTTTTTATATTTTAGGCCGCTACCACAAGGACATAATTCATTTCTACCTACCTTTTGCCTTGACTTCGTCACCATATCCCATTTTCGCTTTTTAAATTCTTCTAGCCGCTGTTCCAATTCAGAATTATGTTCCCATTTCTTTTGATAAACCTTGAAGTCAATTTTTCTTTCTCCTTTGTCATTAACACAAATAACTACAAGAAACCAATTCTCAAAGTGAGTTTGATACATCTTAAGTTCACAATGGGAATCTAAACTATTTAGAGCTTCCTCAATGCTTTTCGAAGTTACAGCAACTAACAAACCAGCATTTGCTTCTTTAAAATATAGTGTAAAATCATGGTCACGGGAGTCATCGCGTAACTTGGCCTCAATTGTTTTTATATATTCTAAAATGGTTTGTTGAGTTTCGAAACTACAACTCAATAAAAACGTAGTTACTCTAGTAAAGCCCTCTTTACCGGTTGCCTCAATATCATTAATAAGTTTTTTGTACTCTTCAGAAATTCTTAGTCTCGGTTTTTCACCAGAACTCACTTTGCCTGCAAGAAAGTTATAGTAACGGTCCATCTCATCCGTATATCCTGTTAGAGTTAGCAGATTAATATCTCCTAGTTTTCCATCTTCAAAATACAACCCTTCTTTGAAAAAATACATCAAAAAATCCAATTCATCTGTAGTATAAAATTGAGGGTAATCATTAACTCTTATTCGCCTCTTTAAAAATGTCAAAAATTCTGATGGACATTCAATAAGTTCTGAAATTATTCGTAAGTCATTTATAAAGACAGACCAAGGCCATTTTTCTCCTTGAAGATGATTAAATATCTTCAATGAATTTAATTGAGTTGATAAATGCCCCAGACTTTCCAGTGTAACATTTACAAGAAATACGTCGTGTAATTTTTCTTTATTTAATACCAATGCTTCCGTACCATCCTCAAATTCAAATCTAGGTTGACTGCAAGTATTGATATAATGTTCTGTCCTTAAAGCTTGAACATAAGCTTTATCAATTAGCTCAGCGACATCTCTTTTTATACGTTCTAATCCACCCCTACGGGCCGACGTTGAAAGTGATCCAGCCTTTGCTTCGATAATAAAAAGATTTCCATCAAATAGAACTAAACCATCGCATTCGCATTTCTTTGTAGTTCCGTTTTCTGTTACGTCGTAAAAAACTTTATGTAATATTAACGCTTGAGGAAATATCTTTGAAAAATACTCCAATGCTTTTCTTTCTAAATATTCAGCCCTTTTTTCTTGATAGGTTGTTTTATAGTAATTCTCATCTATCTGTTTTATTAAATCTTCTAAAATATTTCCTATGTTCCTAAATAATACTTGAGGAATAAAGCAGTAATATTTTTCTCCGTAAGAAACAAGTGGTTTGCTATATATTATAGAATCATTTGTAGGCCAACCTGGAGCTTTTTCAAAAGCCACAAATAATTCGTTTTCTCCAAAACTACAACTTAATAAATCTAATAGCTGTCTAGGAATCTTTTCATTTGGTTCTATGATAAATATTATTTTCTCAGATTTTTTATAGAGTTCGTCTAATCCCTGTTTTTTCTCCTTAACCTCAGGTAGAGAGTTGTAGATATCCCTTAACTCTTCAAAATTAGATACATTATCAAAATCTTGTTTATCAACAAATTCAATAAATAATTGATGTAGCTCCTTTATTTTTTTAAAATAATCTATTAATGTTCTAATATTTTCATTTAATTGTCTCTCTATTTCTTGTAAACCTTCAATTATTTCTACCGTTGAAAAACCTATCTTCTCTTTTAAGAAAGCATCGTGTAGTTCATATAATCCCTGGACCAATTCAAGATGGTGCTGTTCAAATGAATCTCCTCTGAGAAACAAACATCTCAGTATTGACATGAAACGTAACTCATCTTCCTTTGGTTCTCGTCTTCCTTCAGCTGCTTCACTACCAAAAAACCACGTCACATCATTCAGTATTTCTTGGATTAAATTGTTGAATTTCTCGATCGCTTCTTCAGTAACACTATTCCCTATCCCCAGCTTATTGTGACCCATTATAAGGCTTTGTGCGTATTCCATATACGCTTCTTTCCCTTCATGAGTTGGTTCACTATACTGTTCAGGGTCCGAAAAACAGTTTTTGGTTGAAACTGTAGTCATTAGCTCTAACGGATCATACTGTTCAATCAAATCTAAAATTTCACCAATTTTACGATTAATCTCGGCCTGTAATTCACTTCTATTTTCTTGCATAAATTGGATATGCTTTTCAAACTCACCTGGTCTCCAATCAGAGGACATTCTAACAAAGCGCCCAATGCGTTCAACTTTAATGGGACCCTGTTGGAAACATTCGTAGTCGTCTTTCTTAATTTTAAGTTTGTCCTTTTTATGCTTAAAACGTTTGTAAAACATAGTCATAACCTCGAATCAAGTAAAAGCTTTTCAAAGCTAACATTAGAGCCATGATTTCGCCTAACCACCCTCACGCCGCGCTGCTGTACGCTTTGCGAACACGGTTTCGTACAACACATGTTTCTGTAATTGGGCATATTGAATATTGGTTTAACACCGGCAGGGTCAGTGTCCTGCTTATATGTTTAAACTATAAAGGATACATGATGTTATATTGGATGACATAGCATGTCAGTCCTCACCAAAATAATCGCTGTCAATTTTTTTAATCTCGTAAACAGCACTCTTTGTAACACCAACATCGTAATCAATCATCAAATCAGCAAGATATTCGCCATCTATAAGAACAATCTTTGTATTAATCCGCTGCACATAGTCAATTGCTTCTTTTGTGAACGATGAGGTTGTTATAAAAACACCTTTTTTAGCTCCCTGCCCCGCCAGTGCTCCGACGAATTTCTGAATTTCTGGTCTACCAACTACATTGCCAGGTTGCCAACGTTTGGCTTGAATGTAAATAATGTCAAGGCCAAGTTTATCTTCCTTGATAGTACCATCAATGCCCTCGTCTCCGCTTTTACCAATAGCCTTTCCTGCATCTTTGATTGACCCACCGTAGCCCATTTTGACCAGCAATTCAACAACAAGCCTCTCAAAAAAAGCAGGGGGAAGCCCAATAACTTTATTCAAAAGGTCTTGGGCTAGCGATTTTCTAATTCTTTGGTATGCGTTTTCAAGATTCTCTTCAGGGGTCTGAGCAATTATTTCTTCTGTATGTTGCTGTACTTCTTCCAAAGCATCACGTTTGGTGCTTTGAAATTCAACAAACTCAGGAAATTGACGTAGGAAACGAACATTTATTTCCCGTGGATTTTGTTTTAAGACATCAAGACCTCGTTGCGTAATTACAATCGTTGCACGCATTGGAGTATCGAGGAGACCAGCTTTTTTTAGATAAGTTTTGGCCCATCCTACTCGATTATCGAAAATTGGCTGTTGTCCACTGGGCAAAAGTTCCTTTCTTTCATCTTCCGATAGTTTGAAATGCACAGCGAGGTTCTCAACGATGTCCCTGAACTTATGTTTTTGGTTGTCAGAAATTAACTGAAGTAAAGGAAGCATTATGGATTGATAATCTGGAATCATGTCTTCACCTCGATTATTTTCACTAGTAAGGTCATCCCCCTTTGCCAGTGTTTTTTCATGCTCAAATGCGGAAACACGGCTTTATGTTAGACGATATTTCGCTCCGGTCAAGATTTCTGATATGACTTTTGGTTTCCATACCTTGCCTATCTCTGCTTCATTGTGAATTCTTCCAGAATAAACACCAAGAAATTTAGTTGTAACTCCCTCTGAAACTAAACCTTGAACGTTATTTGAATAATATGTATGGGTAAGTCGTAATACAACAGGTGACCCAGACATTCCGCTACGTGTTGTAGCATCTATTAAAAAAATGGGGCATCCATCAAAATCCACATCTGGGTCTGAAGCAATATGCCCAGTTTTCCAAATAGGCCACAGAAAATTAGACAATCCAAAAGGGTATCCAATGATAGAGGCTGGCATGCCAGGCTGAGGGATAATTTTACTTTCGGCTAATCTCAAATCAAGTGGGTACAGTTTTACTTTGTCAAGTTCGCTAAGAGGTAGTGCTACTACATCGATTTTTCTGCCAAGTTTATGTTCAATCCATCTAGGATTACCGTCTGAATCATATAACGCTTCAGATGTTATTATCCACTCACCTAATTTGGCAGTGTGATGAAATATCCTAATACTATCTGGAGTTGCACCAGTTTCAGGTGATAATAATTTACCCGAATTAGGATTTCTCCCGGATACCACATGCCAGTTTGTAATGAGATAAGGCATCTGTCCATATTGAACTACGAACCCCGTTGCTGATCCTAAAATATTGTTATTTACTTGAGGTTCTAAATATAAACTAACCACGCTTAACAGGTCGATTTTCCTAGCTTCCTCATTGTTCATTAAAATTTTCCTTTCTAAAAATAATTTCCCAGTAGCGAATTTCGCCCAACGCATTGGCTGGAAACAAACTTGACCCGACCGCATGGCTGGCGCGATTTTTGCACCTGGTCCACAAAAATTGCGACACCAAAATTGTCGTGGAGAACACCGTCACTCGGCCAATCTGCGGAGCCGCTCAATTGAGTCGGCTTTATTGCTTTGTTGAGTAGGAACAGCCAATTGGCCAGGCACCCGGCTGCCTTTTCCCAGTGTGCCACCTGTCCAGTGGTACCAAATGAGCGGCGGGGCGGGTTATTGCAGTAGCCCTAGCCTCACCTGCTTGGTGGTGTGATTTTTTCCAGGTAATTGCAAAAACCGTTACAGCCTAGGACAGGGCAAGTTAGGTCGGAGCGCAGCGGAGCCTTTTTGGCTGTTGTTAGGCGATGTAGCCCCCTAACTACCTTATAAAAGCTGAAAAATTTTAGATACTATTTCATCTAATTCATTAATTAAATCTCTACTCTTTAGTTCTGATTCCGATTCTACATATTCAAAAGCTTTCCAAACATTATCGCCAAAACCAAACAGGTTAAGACTTTGTACAGTGGTAGTTGCCGCAATCTCTTTTTCTGAAGAGTGGATACTCTTCCAAATTGGTAAGTTCATACATTTTTTATGAAGTCCTTTTTTCATATCAAAATAATCCTTTTGTATATCATCTAATCCAAAATAGTCGTAGTCATCACAGCATCTATTAGTAGCATTTAAATATTTCTTTAAAGCTGAATCTGGAATATAGTTTTCCATTTCACGTTTGTTAAGAATATGAAGAATATATCCAAAATTATCGCAAATTTTTTGTAGTTGTTTACAAAAAACTTTTTTATCCGCTGAAATTTCTTCAGGAGAGTTTTTATCACAATCAATAATACATACAACACGTACTTTTCCAGCAAAGTTTTTAAGTACCTTAGGTATATCACTGCCTCCCCCATGAACAAATTCAATCCAAAGATCGGAAGGATCAATCTTAGCTATCTTTGAAAGGCATGTGGTAATGAAAAGAGCATCAGACTCGACGTTTTCTACAACGATTTTCAACGGTTGTCCCAAAAACGATTCAGCAAGTTCGATATCCACAAAATCGTGAATATTTCCATCATATTTAGCAATTGCTCGCTTTCCATCTAAGTATTTTTTAACTTCTATATCAGGGTTTTGAGTAAGAATATCCATTTTTTCTTTAATATACGATTCTATACTTAACCGAACTAGATAATGTTCATCATTTTTTTCATACGCAACATGTTCTACAACATACTTTTCTATAAATTCGCGATAGCTTTGTAAACATGGTGATTTATGAAACAACCTAACATCGTTCTTCTTCAAATACCACTTATGTTTACCGCACTCAAACAATACAAACATCAACTTTAGTACCTGTCCAATCTCTTCATTATCATTTGCCTTAATCAACAATTCGTCTGGGATGTATACTACCATAGGGGAGACTCCCCCCCCAAAGTCTTTTTTCTTAGAGCGTCCTGCATTGCAATTGTTTCAATATAGTCTTGTGAGAAAAATCCTTCCGGCCATCCCTTTATTTTACCTTCTTCTGATATTTCAAGCCTTCTTATATCTAAGCTCCCATGTTTAGAATTCTTTTCCGAGTAATAGATTGCGATATTTTTGGGAGAAATTCGCTCTTCTACAACATATCGCCGCAATCTCAACAACATATGTTCACTATGAGTCTCAATTAGAAAATAATCTTTGCTTTTTGCTTTTCGATTAACCGCTCCTACAAATAAGTCCGCTAGACTTGCTTGTCCAGCTGGATGCAAATGAAGCTCCGGTTGCTCAATGATATGTAAATTGTATAGTGGCATTCTATTGTAGAAAAGGGAATAATTTTCATTTGGAGTTTTCATGAAAGTTTGAACAACAATTGGAAGTAATTGAGACAAGCCATGCCCTACATCAATAATATTGTTTTTTGCATTGGTTTTCTTGTCCTTTATCATTATCCTAAATAAGTCACCCTTTAAATCTTCCACTTCAAGGGTAAAATCTAAATTCTTTTCTAACCAATTTGAAACATCTTCAATTAATGTTTGGTTAGTTCTTAAATTCTGTCCAAGGATAACAGAAGCAAACTCCCCGTCTCTTCCTACGTAATTAACTGCGTTTTCAATATACCTATAAAATCTTTCTGGTGTTTTTCTGAACGGTCCAATATAAAAGATTTTATTCGCGAAACTATTGAAATAAAAATTCAAAGCAGTAAACAACGCATATAAGAAGTCTAAGCTTTCTTTTTTATTCTTGCTTTTTATTTTACTTCCGATGACGCGTATAGATCGGAAGTCAGGAATGAACTTTTCGAATCCAAACTCTTTTTTAGATATCTCATATTTGTATCGTCTATCTTTGAAGGTAATCTTTATTTGTTCGTTCTCTTCAATATTTTCAACACTTAATACTGGTCGTTCTGAATCCGAGCTATAGATACAGAATTTATCAACCCTTAAAGCTTTTCCGGAATATGAAATCGTTACGTTTATAATTAGCTCTCCACATAAATAGTTTTTAATCTTTTCCTCGTAAAATGGTGGAACAATCATGAGTAAATCTCTAACATCAATAGAAATTTCAAACTCAATTGGTTGCTTTTTATCATGGCCAAAAACTACGTCCTCGAAGTTGCCGTAATCTATAGACTTTCCATATAACAAAAGTGGGGCCATTGATGCATCCAAAAAGGTTTGCCTCAATACTAGTGGGAACCTAACTATACTACTTTTCCCTGAACTGTTTTCTCCAATCATAATTGTGATGGGCTTTATCTCAAGTTTTCCGGTATCAATAAACCCTTTTATATTCTTCAATCGAAAACTATTCACTAAAACTTCCTCCTTAATCTAAAATTATAATTAAAGCAAAACGCACTTTGCCATAGTTTTAGTCAGGGGGCTATTTCGCCTACCACTGCCCTAAACGAACTTTTTTCGCTTATTATTTGCAAACATCCATTTTAAGCATTACATAGTACAAACCTTGCTAATCCCTAAAACTGACATTTTCAATCGTCAGAGGTAAATGGCTTCCTACATTGTACTTGGCCAACTGAGTTATAATTCAGTGCTAACCCCGTCCTATACAGTAAACTAATACTGTATGCTACAGCCTTACCACCTTCAATCCTCCCATACATCTTCCATTAATTCCTCAATCCTCTTTCTCAGTTCAGCCGTAGCTTTTCGGTCAATGCTGATCCTGTTTCCTTCTATAATTACAGCATCCCCTTCCCTGGCATCTGCCGGAAGCAAATGCCGGGGATAGTCATGGATCTCTCCGTTTATCTCTATAAGGGCAAAATCGCCTTCAAACCGATCTATTATTCCTTTCTGCACAGTTCCCCCTCCTACGGATAGCATTTTTTGCACGGCACATAACCGGCACTGATGGCCGCTTCCCTGGTTTTAAAAATAACCTGGTTTTCCGGGTTGGGTAAGTATGAACACGAGGGCAGATGAAATTTATGAGTGTTGCGGTTTCCTATATAATAGTCACCGCTCTGCGGTTCGGGCCGGGGACCCGGGCCTGCACCTCCGACGTAACCGCTACCAGAACCGCTGTTTGGTGCGCGCGGTTGAATGGCGCTTGCGTTCTTGTCAATGGTAAAGTTAGTACCATCGGACACCGCAACAATAGTCCCGGCTTCGTCTGTCCGGTATATTTTTGCGCCGGCATTCGCCAGGGCAGCCACAGTCTCGTATGCCGGGTGGCCGTATGAGTTGCCGGCCCCCACGCTGATAACGGCATATTTCGGGGTGACGGCGCGGAGAAAAGATGATGAACTGGAGGACCGGCTTCCGTGGTGACCGACCTTCAGAACATCCACATCCAGGTTGTAACCGGCTGCAAGCATTTGATGCTCCGAAACAGTTTCCGCGTCGCCTTCAAAAAGGAAAGAATTTTTGCCATACTTCAGTTCTATTACTGCGCTGTAATCGTTTAAGTCCCGGTAGCCTGTCCCGTTGGGGGCCAGAAATTTCGCCTCAATCCCGGGACCTAAATCCAGCACAACGCCTGCGGCTGCCGTGCTGACTTTCAACCCCTTATTTTTAATAGACTGGAGTAAACTGGCGTAAGCCTCGGTCGTATGAGAGGCTTTCGGCAGATAGATTTTGCCTATGTCAAAGGATCGGATCACTCCATCAAGTCCGCCGATATGGTCTTCGTGGGGGTGAGTGCCTACAACCACGTCCAGTTTTTTCACACCCTGGGCCTGCAGATAGCTCTCAACAGTTGACTCGGCGGAATTCGGCCCGGCGTCTATTAAAAGGTTTTTCCCGCCAGGCGTCTGTATCAATATGCTGTCACCCTGGCCGACATTGATAAAATGCACCTTGAGTTTACCACCGGTATTAACAACAGGTGTTTGCTGGCCGGTTCCGGTGTTGTTTACATCTGAGGTGGCGTCTTTTGGCGATTCGGTTGTGTTGTACGCGCTTTGGTAAACGCTTTGAGTTATTTGAGTTGCAGGCGCTGTCGTTATTTTATTCTCCGTTTGGTTACCGCCGCCAAGACATGATCCGATGGCCCCTATGATTAAAAAGAAGAAAATCAGGGCAAGGCATCCTGGACCCTGTTTTTTTCGCATGGCCATAAACAAAAAACACCTCCTTAACGGAGGTATTCGACATGTTCCAGCTTTTTCCTTGACAAAAATTGCGACATTGTTCGACAATGCAACGCCATAATTACCCGTAAATAAAAGAAGCCTCAGTATGGGCAAGTGCTATACCAAATATTTTATCTGCGCCACATATTTTAAGCTGTTTCCCAACTTCTTGTAGTGTGCTTCCTGTTGTAATAACATCATCTATGAGCAAAATAGATCGCTGCTTCTTTTTTTCTTTCCGAGTCAGTAGAAATGGAAACAAATTATTTTACACTCTCCAGATAGATTAGGCGATAAGCCTAGCTGTATACCAAGCAACTTAACTGATATATTTAGAAAATAATAGTCCTTTTGTGTAGTTTTCCATGTAGCACCAATCGGGGTTGCCATCAGCAGTTGCCGGAAGTTTTATTAATGTTTCTTTTATTTTCTCTAGGCTGTATTTTCTGCCGTAAGAATATTTAGGCCTTTCTTTATCTAATATACTTACAAGAAATAAACCATTATATACATTGAGGTTTGGATTTCTACCTATCGTGAGTGTCGTAGAACCAATAAAATCTTTTGGTTGATATAAAGCATAACCAACAGACCCCTGCCCATCACTAATAAATACAATGCTATTTCCTGCTGTTACTAAATTTTCCCTCCGCTTTACCATTCTCATTAAGCCATTATTTGACTTTTTGGCACCTATGTATGGTATCTCATTTCCGTCTTGAAGTAATGCTCGTGCATTTCCGCATTTACCCTTTTCTAATTCGAAAAGGTCTGCAATTTTAAACCATTTCCAATGAGATGTGTCAATTTTTTGCCCCAAATTGCTTTTAGATTTTTTATAGTCTGCTATTACTTGTCCTGTTTTGTTTATATGATTGATTAAATATTTTTGCTGAATATTTTTCATAAAGTTTTCTATCCATTCAAAATCGACATGTCTTTCTTGGTTGATTATGGTTGTGGGTAATTTTATTTTTGTATTTTCAGCTCGATAGTTGTTTATTGAAAATCCTCTTGAGTGCTTATCTTTTTCTAAGGTTATTATTGTAGCGAAAAATAAACCTGTTAATTCATTAAGCTGAAAATTCTTTGGGATAAGGACAGTAATGTGGTTTGATGGTCTAAAAGTGTAAGGATGATAGAAACAGTAACCTACGCCTCCATTACCATCATTAACCCAACCCAATACATTTTTATAAATCTTATCGTTAACGCAAATTAACTGTTCTAAACCATTGTTATTGTTTTTTGCGCTAATGTAAGGAATATTACCGTTGATTCTGTTTTGCTTAACAATTCCCTTGCCACGCTCTATCTTAAACAGATCTTTTATTTTCCACCATTCCCATGTAGAAGTGTCAATAGGATTACTTAAACTACTCATTAACTTCTTCACCACCGAACAGCAAAGGATACTGAATTTGAAAAGCTAAATAGTTTTGAATATTTTGTACAAAATCATTTATCGTCAGATTTGAATAATCCGTTTCGATATGGGCATCAACAATCCATTCATCGTTTTCGTCTAAATAAGCTATCGTAGAATATCCGGGTTTAACAATTTTAGTCCTAAAATCCTTTAACCATTGATTCTGAATTTCTTTCCAATCACGTACCATCACCCGACCCCTATGCATTAGTACTTCAAAACCATCATCACTCCAATTAGCCAGCCATACAGGAGATACTTGTTTTTGATGAGGCCTATGTGCTTCAAACACCATAATGCAGGTGTGCGATGATGCATTTTCTCCGAATAGCTGCACATTCATTTTCATAACTGCCTTTAATGTATGTTTTTTTAATATAGATTTTTTATATTCGACGTCTTGCTTTTGCAGGGAACAGGCTTTACTGAGTGGCACAATAACAATTCCACTACCTCCTTGTTCAAGTAAATCAAGCATATTTTCTATGAAGTGGTATTCTGATTCATCGCTCTTTTTTTGGCTATAAGGAGGGTTCATAAAGCCAACAGTAGGCTTTCCCTTGGAAATAACTTTTTGTTTGATAGCCTGATCAAAACAATCTCCATATTGTATTCCGCTTCTTCCGTCACCACGAACAATCATGTTTGCACTTAATAATGCAAACATTTTGTCGTTTGACTCAATACCTCGAATCCGGTTTTTCTTAATATCTTCAATAATAGTATGATTATTTTTGGCTTTGGTTATCATTTGGTGCATCGCACTAACAAGGAAACCACCTGTACCGGCACAAGGGTCTAAAACAATATCCTTTTCAGGATCTAACCCTCTACCATCATTGGCAAGGTTACAAAATAATTCAGTGATATGTTGAGGAGTCAATACTATACCCAACCCTTTTCCATCAGAAGAAGTGTATTTCAAAAAATTCGAATAAAAAATCCCGATAATATCAAGGGTTGTCTCATTATTTTCAATAAACCTGAAGCATTCAGATTCAAGTTTATTAACCATGTATAATAACGGAGCCGTTTCAGGCCTTATATCATTAACATCCCAATGAGTTTCTGATATTAGCCTAGTAGTTGTTCTTAAAAAAGCATATTTTGAAAGTAGAGCATTCCTTTTGGTCTGTTCAATTTCATCTTTTAAAATCATATTTGACACTGTTGTATCAATAAGTGTAGCTAAACCTAAAGAATTTTGCATATTTCGATATGATGCTCTAAAATTACCATCTTTAAGAGCCAAAAAAATGGCACTGATTAAAAGTGGTTTCTGATCTTCACTTAATTTAAACTCATCTCGCATTAAATTGTTTAATTCATTGGCAATTTTTTTCAGCTTTTCTTCGTCAATAGTTTCTCTTAGTTCTTCTTCTTTTAGAAATGCTTCATAATCAGCAAATGATAGAATTTCTGTACCAAAAAACTCATGTTTTTTACTACCTTTTGCAATATAATAAGTTTCTATATCAAGATTGTTTTCTTGTGTTCCGGCTACTCCTATGCAAAAAACATGAAAGACATCGGACAAAAATTTCCCGTACCATAAAGAGCCATCAACGGCGTAATTTTTAATATTCGATTGGTTGCTAAAGTCACTGCTTTTAAGTTTGGATAATTCTTTTTTGCATTCAATAACAATTACTATGTCACTGTTCATCTTAGAACAGATAAATTCCGGTTCTCCTGGAGCGCCTGTGCCGTTTTTGCTTGCTTTGGATAATCTTTCGGCAATTTTATGTTTTTCTGATTTTTGCTCTTCGAAAACAGGGTCATCCTGATTTGCTTCATTGGGATGTTTATATCCCTTTTGTTCCAACATTTTTCTTACAAAATACTCGGTATTTCTCTTCTCCATAAATATTCTCCCCTCCCTCAATAATCTTTTAATATCTCCTTGTTGCTCGCTCCTACAAATTCACAAAACTGTAAACCTCATCAATCTCATCCTGCGTAATCCCGATATACCGCATGGTAATCGACGGTGCAGAATGGTTAAACACCTTCTGAAGAAGCTCTATAGACGTCCCCTGCTTCCTGGCATGGTAACCGAAGGTTTTCCGCAGGGTATGCGTACCGATATGATCCTCCAGCCCTACCTGCCTGGCAGCGTTGTTTATTACTCTGTATGCCTGAATACGGTCAATAGGGTGTTCGCCCTTCCGGCTCTTGAACAAATACTGTCCGGGCTTAAGGCCGGATTCGGCCAGGTATTCCCTGATCGCATCCTGGCAGGATTTATTTAAGCCAAATTTTTTCGGCTTGTCCGTCTTTTTCTCGCGGATATACACGCAGTCCTTTATCCTTTTGCCGTTGCCGCTGGCCACGTCCTCCACTTTGAGCTTTAAAAGGTCGGATATGCGCAGGCCGGTGTTTATGCCCAGGACAAAAAGCAAGTAGTCCCTTTTGCTAGTTGCTTTGAGCAGTTTCTTCATCGTTTCGATTTTCCGCCTGTCGCGGATCGGTTCAACGGTGTTCAAAAAGGGTCCCCCTTTCTTGAAACCTGCTTTTAGTGACTAAATTTACACAAACTCCAAAAACGTTATATATTGCATGTTAGCATTTTAGCTACCACTCAAAATTGGAACTATTTCCTACATATAACAAAAACAAGTGATTTTTACTTCTTGAAACATTGGTTTCCGATCGCAGTAGCCGGAAACTCAACGTCTTTAGACGTGGTACAACGACTCATCCACGTTTAACAGCTATAATGTCAATTTCTTCAATCTGTTCTTTATTTTTTTCCGCAAAAGTATCAGCTTGCCGTCGGCCTTTTTTAGCAAACCCTGCAGACCTAATCTCTTTAATTTCCCATAATGTTCCACTTAATGAATCTTTAATCACGTCCTCAGGATTAACTTTGCGATCATTGATGCTACCAAACCTAATAGCCAAAATAGCATTTCGACTACTTATTTCTGCTGTATTATTCCAAACTTTTCTTAGTTCTTTTATAAACACTTCTTTACCGGAGTGTTTGATCTGCCCGTTAGTAGAATAATCAACAACATCTGGCCCACCTAAAAACCAGTTTCTAATCCACTGGTCGGCAATATATGTCTTCATGCCGTAATAAGGCGGGGAAGTAATAATCATTGATACTTTGGCATTATGTTTATCTAAAACTCTTTTCACTCTCGCAAAAACCCGACCAGTCGTACTATCACCTTTAATCACAAACCCATAACCATTAGGCAACTCCTGCCCATAATACCTCTCGGCTCTTTTTTTTATGATACTTAATATATCCACTTTTAGAGGCTTAAAGTTTCTTTCTTTCCAAAACCTAACGGCGTAAGCCGGTTTTGGTGCATAAGTACGCGGACATTGATTTGAAAAATATGATGGACTATTAATAGACTGCGGGCCATGTAACGCACCAAGCATTATTGCCCGCAGAGCAATTCTTGCTTCAGAATCACAGCTTTTCACTAACGCTTCTCGTATTTTGCATATGTTAGAGAGCACTTCATAATCAAAAGCATGTTCCCAAAACTCACCTTGAGGGATATCGGGAATTATATCCTTAGATAAAATTTTATCTGCTGTCCGCATTATTTGAGTTACGGTTGTATTTACAAGCTTTGCCTCTGTCAAAGCAACTGCAACAGGGCTGCTGTCAATTCCTATTGAAGGACAATTATGTAATCTGGCAGCAAAATTTGTTGTTCCTCTGCCACAAAAAGGGTCTAATACCCATTGAGCCCCTTCACCATATTGTTCCAAAATGCTCAACGGGAAATCTAAAGGGAACATAGTAAAGTAAGGGCATATTGCATTAAGATTAGTTATCCCCATTAACATCACCTAAGTTTTCTAAAGCCTTAACATATAAAATATTTTTATCGTTCCTATATGTATGCCAACCAAAGTTTTCTTTACCAAATATTTCATCAAGGCATCTTGAAACCATGTTATAGGCAAAATTATTCTTATTGTCAATAATATCTGGTAACTCATTCTCAATCTCTGACACAACTGCGCGCCATGGAATACCTTTTCTAACTTTTTCAATAAACTCTGTTTTAATTTTAAGATTATTGATTACAGCATTTTTATAAATTTCTTGATTGTCAATCACCACTTCAACATCTTCACTATCCTCATAGGTAACTCTATTTGAAGATTCCATACTTTCCTGTAAAGCTTTCGCAAATTTTTTCTTTAGATGATTTGCATAAGTTTCAATTTCATCTTTATCGTAATTTTTATCAATTGTGGTTACTTCGGATTCAAAAGACATAACCCTTACAGATATTGGATACGGCTTCCCACTAACAGAACTCCAAAATACACCTTGCCCAACAATAGGTTCGTTTAACAATGCACTCAAAATATCATCACTAAAGTGAGCATTGGCTTTTTTTACATTCTGCAGGTCTACTGCTGAAAGTAAGTGAAATATAAACCAATTATCTCCCTGGCTGAGTATGTCTGAAGGAATGCTTCCTGGCTGCTGTGTTATAAGTAATGCTCCCAAGTCATATTTACGACCTTCCTTCACCCATGCAATATACGGCTCAGTAGCAGAAACTCCGGGCACTAAAACTGATTGTGCCTCCTCAATAACTGCTATGGTTGGTATCGTTTTCGGTTCGGCAGATGTAAACTCTTCTTGGTTCCTGTCAAAAATCCTTCTCAGTATAATACCGCTAAGAATCAAAGCCTGCTCGCCCCTGAGCTGTGAAATATCTACAATACAAAGTTTCCCATCTGCCAGAGCCATAAACAGCATATCCACAAACTGGCTACTCGGGTCGTGCAGGGCATTTACAATTGTTGTCATGTTTGCCCTTGCAGCAAGCGCTTCCGCGTCCTGTTGGTTGTCAAGATTGAGAAATTTCTTTATTTCACTCAAATCAGCTTCATTTTTTTGTCTGTAAATAAGGTTAACAAGTCTTTCCCAATTGTCTTGATTGAGTCCTTTAAGTTTTCTGACATTTTGTTGGTCTTGTTTTTCTTGAGATAAGGCAATAGAAATAATATCTGAAGGTCTAAATCTTCGTATGTCAAGCCGTATTCCTCCGGCTACAAATGAACCATAAAATTTACTTGGAGCCTGTCTGGATGTAAACACTACAATGTTATCCCTCAGTTCTGGTACATCGCAAAGTCCCGGACGGCCTTTATCATCTGGCCAAAAATACTCGCCATCTCGATCAAAGATAATAGTTCCTACCGGTACTTTTCTGCCGCCTCTTTTTTCAACTGTTGGTGTACTTCTATAGAGTCTGCTGAATAAAAGTTTGTTGAGGTTTGACTTTCCAAAACCAGCGCGAGCAAATATAAATGACCTACGAGAAACTAAATTTTCAACAGGAAATTTAACTGATATTTCAGGGTGTTTGACTTGCATCCAATCTTTTTTACTATCCCTGAATTGCGTATTATCACCCGCATATATATATTCTCCGAGTGCAAAAAAACCGAGTTCAGCACCCGTCTCATTATGTCCAGCAATCTCTTTAAGTACCTCATTAGACGGAAAAGCAACGGGACTACCCACATGTGGAATTCGTCTGTGAGAAGGCACAAAAACAATTGTCCCATTCACTAACCTTAAACTTCCAAGAACACGGATGTTAATTTTATACTTCAAATATTGCTCCCTTAAATCTTCAGGAATAGGCCTATTATCCCTTATAGCTCTAAGGTTATAATCCTCACCAACACCTGAAGAAAGCTTGCCTTCGGAAGAAACCGAAGTTATACGACCTAAAACTGCCTCTTCTGGAGATTCAAGCTGTACAAGCAAAAACTGTCCATGCATTGGTATATTCTGAAAATCGTTTCTGTATGGTAAAACCAAATCTGCATGAAATTCCATGCCACCTTCGGTAAACCCTCTAAAAACACCTACAATTTGTTCTCTCGGAAAAAGATTGTCAATTGGCATTGTGCTTCATCCCTCTCAATATCTGTTAATCGATGGATCTGTGTCTACAAACCTAAAAATATCAATTTTATCGGAATCAGGCCCAAGTGATATCCTTAAAGCGTTCAATATCTCGTCTTGAATAATATTCATATCAAAATCAATTAATGCAGCGTTTTCATGGGCCTTCTGAAGACTCAAGGGATAGAACGGAATAGGAAAGCCGTTTACTGCATCAGCTAACAAACACCCAATAATCTGCTGAGCTTCTCTCGCCTGACTTAACAAAATATCTACAGCCCATACCGGATCTTGTTTCCCAGATCCAAACTTTACAAAAAACATTTTGCCAGCAACAAACTTATTAACTTCCGTCCCTTCACTAATAATATCATCGCCCCTAGCATATTCTGACCAAACGTATGCTTTCTCTTCAATACTTCTCGGAATTTCAACGTAACAAGGATAATTAACTGTCATTATATTCTCAATGTGCATAGCCAAACGATATCTTTCCAGTACCTTACTATGCTTGGCAAGTCCGGCAATGTAAATTCTCCTGCGATTTCGTTCAAACTGCTTCTGTATGCCCTCTTCTAAGCCTCTTCTATATTTAGCAAATAAATCACCCGCAAAAACCTTACTTCTTAGCAGCCCGTCAAAAAGAATTAAGGTATCAGTCCCAAAATCTTTCTCTCGGACTACCGCAAAAAGCGTTGCCCATTCAACCAGTTCCCTATAAACTTGGACCCAACTAGGGCTAATAGGCTTATCCGGCGAGTTATATTTTATCATTGGACTTAGCTTCGTAATATTGTCAACTCCAAGATACTCCATCATCTTTTTCAATGAATTAAGTTTGCTTTCATTATCTTCAAAAATTCTCCGGTTAAGTTCTTCAACTTTAGTTGTAGGTGTAATAACGTCCATATAATATTCGTTGTTACTTGAATCAACAACCCTTATCACTTGAACAAAAAAAGGATCGAATTTCAACTTGTTATTTCCTCCATCTGTGCCAACAAGGGAAATAGATGTAGAATTTCTCGGAACAATTCTACGCACTTCTCCATTTAATACACTAATTTCTCTCCTAAGTGTATCAAGAAGAACCATGTCATTCTCCATACATTTGCTCATAAGCTTTCTTAGTTGTGATAAATTTTGGCTATCTAACACGATTTCACTTCCCCAAAACCGCACGTTAAAACCATTTCACAAATCGGTTTAACGGTATTCAAAAAAAGGAGTTTTTTTCGACGCATTGTACAAATAATTATCTTTTTACCAATATTTTCTTCTACATTTCTCCTCATTTTTCCTGCTTGCCAATACAACATAATATAAATTTTGTTGTATTGGCAAAACAGCCGCTATCCCTTGCCGCTGTAAGGGTTGTTGGATTTTTGGCGTTGGTAGTTCAAAAAACAGGGGCTTTTTATACAACATATTATAGCAATTTATATGGTTGTGTTGTATTAAAAAACGGCATTTTTAAACCCCCTCAAAACAACTTTGAGGGGGTTTAAAATGTTATTTTCTGACCTGAAAAACACTGCCCCGTTTTTCAACCACCGCCCCGACAGGGAAGCAGTTTGCAATGCGAAGCAGTTCTTCTGCTTCTTTCTTCGTGTCGATTATCCGGCCAAACCCGCTCTTGTTCAGGCTGGCCTGGATTTTCTGTATATACTGTCTTTTAGTTAGCCGAACATCGGCAACCTTGCAGGTTGTGGTTGCCCTAAGACAGTCGATGCCAACCATCGACCTGCGGCAACCACAACCGCCGTCTATATTGTCTTTGTCACTGTCACATTCAAAACCGAACGTGACAATTTCCCCTTCCGGGACGAAGCAAAAATCGCTTTTGCGCTGACCCTGGGTTTCTGTGGTGGCAACAAGAATTTTCATACCACACCCACCTTTCCAATGCTGTTCTGCCGGGCAATTTCCTGCATCAGGGCCAGTATGACCCCCATTGCTTCGCCAGGACCACAGTCCGGATCAGCCGCAAGCTGTTCAAACATCGCTTTGGCCATGTCGCTCAGCCCCAGAAGATATACGGCAGCTTCCGGGCGCTTGCCCAGCATACACTGCCTGAACCCTGCCTGGACGACCAGAACAGGCAGAACATTCAGGCGTTCAGCTATCTCGTCCGCTAACTTTGAAGCAGCAGGCTTGTTGCCGCTGCTGACCTGCGCACCCAATGCGTCCAGGTCTTTCATCAATTCCGCCAAGCGCGGGTCGTTTTCGTCAACTTTAACTATGCCTATACTTTCCATAAAAATCCGACGGCGCGGGAACCCACGGTCTCGTACCGTGGGAGGAAGCGCCGTCAGGCCACCTCCCATATCAAAGTATCCGTGTTTTGAAGTTTCTTCAGTTTGTTGATACTGGCACCAGCATACAGTTCCTTGCCGCTGTAGTCGGTTATACGCACCGCGCCGCGGCTGAACAGGGTATTGATATACCCCTTGACCACCCTGCCGGCTTTGCTGCGGTAGACCACCAGGTCGTATTTCCGGAACCTTACGCCAGCCCTGTTGACAAGATAACGGTTGGCATTGGCCGGCTGC